>CAYLRS010000089.1:0-6521 GCA_964385895.1 uncultured Dehalococcoidales bacterium | reverse complement strand
GGGGGTGACAAAATCACTGAACAATTAAGGGGACATTTTCACTGGACAACAACATGACTCCTCCGGGCCCTCCTGGCGTGACCCGCCAGACCATGCTTTTTTAGCGGTATATAGGCCTGAACCACGAGTGGGGAAAACAGTGCGGGGTTAACGAGTACATAGACACCACCCAGCCAGGTAACGGTTTTATTTCAAGGCTATGCTGGAATACAGGCTTGAGGTGCTCCGCAGCGATAGCATTAATCAGCAGCCCCCTCGTAGCTATCCAGACCAGTAATCCTTACCTCAGTCAACCAGTTTCAGGGGTTCAGTCCTCAACCTAATGTATCATCTTAGTATCTACCCAAACCCCGTACTCGGGGTATACAGTGGTGCTAGGTGTTGTACGAAGGGAAAATTTTCCAGTTTTGCCGACGATATTTGATAAGTCAATGTTGAAAGTATCCAATTTATTGTCAGGTGTAGCGAGTATGCAGTCAAAAGAAGTTACATTGCTAGTTGAAGTCTCAGTGAAACTAACACAAAACCTGACACTGCACGCAGGGGCATTACCTGATGTGAGACCTACTTTGGCAACAAAACGTGCGTCTGTGGGTATTGTTATCTCATCATACGTACCTTGTATAAAGCTTTGGGGATTATGATAATAATTATAAGAAGTCATCAATACCTTTGGATAGACGTTGCCGTCTTCCAACTTCTGATTGTATAAATAGTAAATGTTAGCATTATCGGGGTAGCTTTTAAGGAAGGTCACAGCACCAAGATGACTCCGCCAAGAAGCATTAGGCGCTGCATCTATGAAGTCAAAGACAGTTTCAGTGAGTGTGATTGGAGGAAATTTTCGCCTTTCCAGTCCAGGTATTATACTCAACCCCCCGACCGTTAGAGTTACAGTTTGGGTATTTGTTCCGGCAGAATTTGTGGCTGTTAAAGTATAAATAGTGGTTTTGGCCGGTGATACCGTTTTGGTACCAGCCGCAGCCACCTTGTCTACACCCTGGTCTATGGTAACAGACGTCGCTCCTGTAACGTTCCAGAGCAGCGTTGCTGACTCACCAGCCTTCATCTCAGTAGGACTGGCGCTGAATGCTACTATTGCCGGCGGTGTGACTACTGGCGCAGGTAGCGGCTGTGTAATATTTATACATCCTGCGATTGTTACCAACAGCAAAGTAATTAAAACAAATATCCTTTTCATTGCCCACCTCCTTTGTTATAGAACTTATATTACTCGAATATAAAACAAATAAAACAAACCTGGACTTCACCCCTACGGCCGGCCAGAAGCAACCAATATTACCTTGCCCCTGCTACCCTTCATGCCCGCCATTATAGACTATCTACAGGAAATAACAATAGCCACCGGCACGACCCGCCAGACCGTGCTTTTTTAACGTTATATAGGCCTGAAACTCGAGTGAGGAAAAACATTGCAGGGTCATGAATACAATGACACCGCCCGACCAGGCAAGGGTCTTCTTTCAAGGCTTTGGAGGGCAGTCTTGCATAAATATAGGTATTTATACTCGGAAATGTCTTTTGTTTCTTAAAAACTTACAGCTACGAATTATACAATATACACATACCTGTCGGGTTGCCCCAGCAAATCTTTAGCTAAGTCTATATCAAGCGGGAGTCCTTTGTCTTCGTCTCTTACCAGCTTGCGTGCTCCGGTTTTGCATTTGACCACACAGGTGCCGCAACCGAGGCAGGCTTCTCTCCTATATATGGGTTTACTATCTTCACCTACTACTTGTGCATCGAATATGCATATTCGCGTACATTCACCGCAGGCAGAGCAGATTGAATAATCTATTTCAATTGAATAACCGGATGGAATAATATTGGTAATCCCTGTGCCGCCTGGCAGCTTTCTGGCAAGGCGCATGCCCTCCAGCCCTCCGCAGCAGCAGGAACAACAAGAACATATCACGCCTGTCCGACCACCGGTCTCCGTCTTGAACCAGGCGGTGATAATCCTGCCGTTTTGAACTGACTTATATAAAATCTCAAGCGCCTGCTTCTGGTCTATTTTCCTTACATGGTATTTTTTGCAATGATCTAACCAGAATCCTGCGGTAGTCCTGCCAACCGCCATACAAACGTTGACCGGCTGGCAATAGTTCTTTCGGGATAAGCGGCCGGGGCAGTCCATGACCGCTATGAATTGAGGTTCGCTGAATATGATCTTGTTGGCTATATCATAGGGGATAATTTTCTTTGAATAGTCCGGGCCCAGTAATATATACTGGTTCAAGGATAATATCTTTCGCGCATCATTAATTGTTATTACCTTGGCATGATAGCCTTCGAATATTTTTTGAAAAGCTATTGAACTAAATCGAAATTTCCCCAGATACTTAACCATCAGCCTGCCCACACCGAGGAAGGCCTTGACATATTTATCGTAATAAACGAAATAAATATAGTTATGTAATGCGTGGTCAATCCGCCACCCATGCATTTTAAATATGTTTTTCGTTGATTTAAGCATTTCCTTGTTTCAAATTGATCTCAAGCTTGGACTTATGGGGATCGACATGTGACGGAATAAGGAGATGAGCGGTTATTTACCGGGAAATGTCTTTTCACCCAGGGCCATGCGGCACAGATCAGTTATATAGATTACTGGAAGACCGCGTTCAGGAGCGACTTTGCTCAATATCCGGTAACACATAGGACACAGAGTTACCATGGCTTCTGCCCCGTTTCTCAGCGCGTCTTCAATATTCATTTCCTGGTATTTTGGCGCTCTTTCGCGATAGACCCCCAGTATTGCAGCTCCACAGCATAGAGCATTTTCTCTGTCGTGCCGCCTTGCTACCCTCTCCACACCCGTCAATTCGAATATTTCGTCTACAAGAGAATCCTTTTCAGGAGTGTAACGCGAAGCGCAGGGCCGCTGATAGGCGATCTTTATATTTAGCTTGCTAATGTCAGATTTATTATCTTTAAGATAATTGCGCAGATATTCAAGTACGTGAACTGGCTTGAAAGGTAGAGTAACACCAGCTTCAGGTACTTTTTTATTACACTCCACCCAGCAATCGTCATGTAAAAAGACGATCTCTTTAGCGCCTGTTGCTGCCAGGTTATCTACGAATTTCCTGGAGTTTTTAAGCGGAGGGCTGGCAACCCCGATATGTACGTACCCGATGTAGCAAAAATAATCGCCTCCTTTGAGAATGGTCAGCTCATCAAATAGCTTCCCTTGAATGGCATCGGCAGGCAACAATCTTTCCATAATACAAAGGGAAAGGACTGGTTTACCGGGTTGCCCCACCCTGATTTCACTCGGTACCAGAGGCGCCATATCCATGGTGCCGCGTGTTCTTTCAGATACGGGAAGGGCGGCGTATTTCTCCTGGAGCTCGTTTATCAGGTCGAATGGATCGGCGCCTGTAGGACAATATTCGTTGCAGCCAACACACGTAATGCAATCACGCAATATCTCTGCGTTTTTACCTTCAATTATCTCGGATATTTGCTGTACAGCTTTAGCCTTATCATAGCCAATGTACTGGCATCTGACCAGGCAATCTCCACAGAGATTGCACTTCGATCTATCAAACATAGACCCCCCCCAAAAAAAAATATTTGTGCTAGAAAACTTACCCTATTTCTTGTTGCCGTTCAGCGACTCTGCCACAAGCTCGGCTATATCGAAAGCTTTCAACGTTTCCTCTGCGCCCTTCGCCTTGATGGCGTCAGTGAACATCTGGACGCAATACGGGCAGGCCGAGGCGACTATCTCAGCACCGGTTTCAATCACCTGCTCGATCCTTGCCTCGCTGATGCGCTTGCCGATGCGCTCCTCCATCCAGAAGCGTCCACCACCAGCACCGCAGCAGAACCCGTTGTTGCGCGACCGCTCCATTTCTACTATGGGAAGCTTGTTGATCGACTGTAATACGTGCCTCTGAGGATCGTAAATATCATTGTGTCTGCCAAGATAGCACGAGTCATGGTATGTAATCTTATTCTCTCGCAATTCCGCGGGCTTTATCTTGCCCTCAGTGATAAGCTGCGAGATAATTGTACTGTGATGAATTACCTCAAAGTTGCCGTCGAACTGCGGGTACTCATTTTTTAATGTGTTGAAGCAATGCGGGCACATCGTAATTATCTTTTTGATATTGTAGCCCTTGAATAACTCCACGTTTTGCGCTGCCAGCGTCTGGAAAAGATACTCGTTGCCAAGCCGGCGGGCAGGCTCACCGCAACACATCTCTTGAGCACCGAGGATGCCGAAATTAACCCCCGCGGCCTTTAGAATTTTCGCCGTAGCTATGGCTATCTTGGTGCTCCGCTCTTCCAGGGACGCAGCACAACCAGTGAAGAATACATATTCTACGTTACTATCTTCTGATAGCTGCTTGATGTCTAATCCGGCAGCCCAATCTGTCCTTGTCAGCGTAGTACCCTTACAGCTATGGCCTCTTGCCTCTATACACTTAAGAACGGCTTCACCGGTTTCCGGTACCTTGGCCAAATCAAGAACCAGATGGCGCCTCATATCAACGATCTTGTCTATGTGTTCAATGAATACCGGGCAAATATCCTGGCAGGCACGACAAGTGGTGCACGACCAGATTTCGTCCTCGGAAATGACCTCACCAACCATGGCTTTAGCACCATTTCCGTTACCACTGGATTCTGCCGGAGCCGCTGTATCTCCACCGTTTCCACCAGCTTTTGCTTTAGCCTTCTTTATAGCCAGGAGAGCCGGACTGCGTTCAAGCCAGTGTGTTTTTAAGTCCTGAACAACCTTTCGTGGGGAGAGAGGTTTATCGGTCAAATAAGCGGGGCACCTATCCTGGCAACGACCGCAGTTCGTGCAGGCATCGAGATCGAAAATTTGTTTCCATGTAAAATCCTCGATCTTGCCTACACCATAGGTCTCGGCTGTTTCCAGGTTCACATAGCTTAGCGCGCCCTTAGGCCTTGAAGTCTTGAAAAGCACATTAACAGGCGAAATAAGTATATGCGTCAATTTTTCCCAAGACAGAATGATATAAATAACGGCAGCTACAGTTATAATGACATGGGAATACCACAAGATCAGATACCAAAGAACCCTGGTGCTTTCCGGCAAACCGGCAAACATGCCGGCTATCCAGTAGCCTACGAACGAAGCCTGGCTCCACCCGGGATGGCTATAAAATTCCGGTTGAGTCAAACCAAGATGCTCAGGAGTGGCGGCTATCATCCTGAATCCTTCGATTAAGAAACCTGAAATAACAACAATAAGAATTATGAGGAGTGCGATGCCGTCATCGAGAATAGTATTTAGCCTCTTTGGCCGTTGAATATACCTTCTTATAAAGGCCATCAACAAACCCACCAGCACCATCAACCCACCAAAATCCCATAGCCCGCCAAATAGCACATAAACTTCTCCGCGGATGAATGGAGCGTTAAAAGGCATCTCAAAGAAATAATGATTCAGGAAATCGAGACCGGCCCCAGCAAATAAAAGAATACAACCGACAAAAATGAGGAAATGCATTATTCCGGGGTAGGGATCCCTTAAAAATCGCCTGTGGAATACCCCGTCAAGGATTCCCAGTTTTATGAACTCACCTATTCTCTTGCCGGGGTTATCGAACCGCTTTTCCGGCCTGCCCAACATCCACATCTGATACCTTTTATAAACGACATAACCGATCATTAGGACAGCGACAATGGCTGCAAAGTAAAGGGTGATCTGGACTGCAAAGGGGATTTGCCAGAAAATTTCTCGCGATGCTTCCATATTACTCCTTTCGCGGTTATTTCTTTAAAAACCTCAATATTATATCACTTTTTATCCGGTGTTCCATCCGTATTTTCGCTTATCTGGTGCCGCTAAATAAAAGTGATGTATAAAGCGTATACGGCTAAAATTCACTCTGAAAAGATCTAATTATCGTGTATATGTTTACCGGCACGAGTAAACAAATCGGCTAGCGACTTTTCCGGGATATTGACCGATCCAATCACAGGCTCTCTGCCATCCTGAAAATGGTGATAATCGGTGCCGCCGGTAGTCAACAAGCCATATCGTCGGGCAATACTTATCAGCCTGTTCATTGTCCGTGCATCATATTCGCCGTAGTATGCTTCAATGCCTATAAGACCGGCCGCTTTCAACTCGCTGATCAATTTCTCGAGGTCAGCTATGTCGGCAGGATGCGCCAGTACGGGTAACCCACCCGCTTTCTTTATCATGGCTACTGCATCGGCAGGTTTTACTTTTTCCCTTTCGACATATGCAGGTCCGTTGCGGCCAATATATTTATCAAAAGCCTCCCTCTCAGCGCTCACGTATCCCTTTTCAAGCAACGCTTGCGCTATATGTGGCCGACAAATTGACTCTCCCCTGGCTAGTTCCTGCACTCTATCCCATGCAACAGGCAAGCCCAGGTTGCGCAATTTCTCCACCATTTTTTGTGCCCGGCCTACCCTGGATTCCCGAATTTTCTCAAGTGAATTAATCAGCACCGGGTCTTTATAGTCAATGAAATAACCCAGTATGT
>CAYLRS010000088.1:0-6569 GCA_964385895.1 uncultured Dehalococcoidales bacterium | reverse complement strand
TAACGTTCCCGGCGGCATCAGTTGAAATCAACTGGAAATGGTAAGTGGTGTCAGGCGGAAGCGCGCTAATGAAGATGCTGTGCTCACGGCTTTGCCCGGCAGTCTCCGACGAGGTGAACTCATAACCCGTGCCTAACCCGTACTTTACCTTCGACATGGCTTTCTCGCTGGTCTTCCATGCTATGGTAGCCGTTGAGTCGCTAACCATGACAGAGGGTTCACCCAGGAGCTGCGGCGGCGTCGTATCTATAGTGGGCAAGGTCTGGAACTCCGTATCGAATGGCTTGCTCTCTATACCAGCTTCGTTAAAGCATAATATTTTCACAGAATATTTTTTACCACTTTCCAGGTTCGGTATAAATTCCTGATGGTCTCTGACATATTTCTCGGCAATATTGTGGTTAATATCTTCTCCACCTTCTGGTTTCAAGATTAATTTGCTCGTGCATGGTTGGCTGGTTCTCCATACGATGGTTGCACCATATTCTCCGGGCTTTATAACGACATCTGAAATGGCGGGTAGGATTTTATCGGCCTGCTGAGACGAATAGGCGGGTGGCGGAATCGATGGGCTTTGCTGTTGATTATTGCCGGAAGATGGCGTCTCAGATGGTTTAAAGAATTCAGGGATGGTTGGTTTGGCCAGCCATTTGGTAACAGTGTCGAAATTGTTGATCACATAGATTGTGCCTATGATAAAGGCTATTATCAGGATGGCGCTTAATACGGTTGTTACAATTTTACCGGTTCCACCCTTTTTCGGCTTCTCCTCTTCATCTTCCGAGTATTCATATTCATACTTATCTTCGGATTTGTCCCCGTAATCCCGGTCTTTTTCTTTAGCATATTGTTTCCTGGTAGTTTTTCTCTCCGCCTTATTCAGGTTATCGATTTCGTCGAGGATCGGGCTTCTCGGTTGGTTACTGACCGGAAATTCCAGTTCCTCCTTTCTGCTTCGGGGCATATGAGACGATTCAACAGGCGCCGCAGGCTCAGACTCTACGAATCTCTCTGCCCTCGGAGCAGGAGGCTGCCTTCCTTCCAATCTGTCCGATGAGGGAGTCTCTATTTGCCTTGGCCCCGGCTTTTTCGATGCCGCAGACTGGCCACCTGGCCCATTCCCGCCCCCCGGTTTTCCCACAAACTGGTGGGGTCCCAGGCTGCCACAGTCTTTGCAGGGCTCATGCCCATACGCCATAGGCTTGCCGCACTGGCATCTAAACTGGCTATCCAACTGATGCACTCCTTGAATTGTTAAATAGGAGGTACTTACCTGCAGCGGCGGACTTAACCTGAGCGTGGTTTACATTGATATCGGTATATGTCATTCAATAATTACACTACAACGTGGCGGAGCTACTGTCAAGGATTTTGCGGACAGTTCAATCTAAAGGTTATCGAGGGTCTGCTCGACCTGGTCAATATTGAAGCTACCGTATTCTATTTCACGGATGATCCCGTCTCCATCTATAAAGATGGTACAGGGAACCCTGTCTACGTTGTACATGTGTGCCGTGGTCCTATACATGTCGACAAGCACAGGCACGCTGAGGTCGCCCCGGTCTGCCTTATACTTGGCGACGGTTTTGTCGATGTCGTCCAGCCTGCTTTCCAGGAAGACAGCCAGTATGGTTACACCGGGCAGGTTCCTGTTCTTCAAGGATTGCAGCAGCGCAAGCTCCCGGTCGCACTCCGGGCAGTAGACAGCCCAGAAAGTGAGCAATACCTTTTGCCCCTTGAAGCTTCTTAGTGAAACATTGTCCTGTGATTTGAAAACAGGCAACGTGAAATCAGGGGCCCTATCGCCTATCCGCGACCCTGTGGGAACTGAAACAAGCGTTGTAAACACGTTCGGCGGGTCCATCACCGCTTCGTTGCCGTCGATGTCCGCTGATTTTACCCGGTAGTAATACTTCGTATTCGCTTCCAGGCCGCTTAACTTCACAGTATGCCTGGTGACAAACCTGGGGTCGATAGAAGTAAAGCTATTACACGATTCTGTAGTACCGTACAGGACATGGCTGGTCGAAGGTTTATCGGTATCCCACTGGATTATGGCTCCTATATCCGAGGGAGTCACCTTGAGCTGCGAAACCACAGGCAGCCGTGTATCACGCTCGGTCGCAGTCGTAAAAATGTTATCCTGTCCCCGTGCGAGCTCTTTGCCATCAATATCGGTTGCCAGTACAAGGAAATGGTAAGTGGTCCCTGGTTCGAGGTCCGCTAAAGAAACCTGATGTGCGGTCGTCTCATTATCGGTCTGTACGGACATGCCGTAAGATTCACTTTTCCCATATAACACCTTGGCATAAGATGGCGGGCTTGTTGACCAGTTTATGGTTGCCCCTTTCGTGTCCACTGAAGATACGGCAGTGTTAGATACAACCGGGCTGGCAGGCGCCTGTTTCGGTGGCTCGGCAGCCTTGAAGGGATTTAACTGTGAAGGTAAGATGCCCGTCTGCAGGGCAACGGCAAAACCGATGCCTGTAAGTATGATTACGATGGCTACTATGATGGTTATGTCGAGCGCCTTAAGGCGCCTCCTGCCGCGGATTTCCCTGGCGCGTTGGGTTGCCCCCTTGATTTTAGCCAGGCCCCTGGCAGCTTCGGGTAAATCGAGTTCCTTTGCTGTTTCAGCCTCTGCAATCGCGGCTTCCTGTTCGAGTGGGATGATCTTCGCCTTTGAAGTGTTCTTGCCGCAATGTGGACAGACATTAACTGGCGATTTTAATACCGCCATGCAGTTGGGACAGCGATATTGTTTTTGCGGCTCCTGTGTCTTGGATGCCTCACCCAGCCCGGCAGCCGCCCTCTTCTCGATGATCTTCTGCCACAGGTTCACACCCTGCTCCTCGATGGGTCCCATGTACCATCTTTTACCGCAGCGGGGACAGACGGCTGTATTTTCTGGGACGGGCGAACCGCACTGGCGGCACAGCCTGGGGGATGATGAAGGCTGACTTTCTGCCATTACGCTAAAGCATATACCCCGGAATTTTATTCCATTATACCTATACTATCATTAAATATAAATGTCAAGATATCAGGACATGGCGAATATAGAGGCGGATCGTCAGCGCTTCTAAAATCGATTTGAGGGTAGATCTCCATCAGGAAAGGATGATTTCGGGGCGGGAAGCGTTTTACTACCTGATCACCTCGACATTCATGTAGGGTCTCAGCACGTGGGGTACCAGTATGCTGCCGTCGGCCTGCTGATAATTCTCAATGATTGCTATCATGACGCGCGGCAGGGCGAGGCCTGAACCGTTAAGCGTATGGACGAAGCGCGGCTTCGCCTCGGAGTCAGGTCTATAACGTATATTAGCCCGCCTCGCCTGAAAATCGCCGCAATTGCTGCATGAGCTGACCTCGAGCCACTCCTTGCAGCCCGGCGCCCACATCTCGATATCGAACGACTTGACAGCGGCGAAGCCCATGTCGCCCGTACATAGCTGTACAACGCGGTACGGTATTTCGAGTTTGCGGCAGACGTCTTCCGCGTCCTTCACCAGCTTGTGCAGTTCATTATCAGAGGTTTCCGGTTCCACGAATTTGTAAAGCTCGACCTTATCGAACTGGTGACCCCGCTTTATGCCGCGTGTGTCCTTGCCCGCTGCCATTTTTTCGCGGCGGAAGCAGGCAGTGTGTGAGACGTAATACAGAGGCAGTGTAACAGGTGTTATTATCTCGTCGCGGTGCAGGTTGGTCAACGGTACCTCGGCAGTGGGGATGAACCAGTAATCTTCCTCTGCATCGTGGTAAAGGTTGTCTGCAAACTTGGGAAGATTGCTGGATCCCACCATGCATTCCCGCTTGACCATGAATGGAGGGCATATCTCCGTATAATTATGCTCCTTAATATGCAAGTCCAGCATAAAATTTATGAGCGCGCGTTGCAGCAACGAACCCAGTCCACGCAGTACATAAAATCTCGTTCCGGAGAGCTTGACGCCGCGCTGAAAATCTATAATACCCAGCTTTTCCCCTAGATCCCAGTGAGGCAGCGGGGTGAATGATAACTCCTCGGGCTTGCCCCAGGAGCGCACCTCGATATTGTCGGACGAATCTTTCCCATCCGGAACGTCCGATGCCGGCAGGTTGGGCAAACGCAGCAGCTTGTCCTCCAGTTTTACAGCAAGCTGGTCTACCTCGGACTCGATCTGGCTTATGCGGTCGCCCACCTGGCGCATTTCCGTTATCAGGTCGGCGGGCTTCTCCTTCATCTTGCTGATCTGCTTGCTCACATCATTGCGCCTGGCGCGAAGCGCTTCGGCTTCGCGCAGGAGCAGCCTGTGCATATTGTCCAGCTCGATCACCTCGTCAATCGAGGATGGGCTTTCGCCGCGCTTTTCCATAGCCAGGAATATCATTTCCGGGTTTTCACGAATAAGCTTTATGTCTATCATGTGTCACCTCTCCCCTCTTTAGATTTAAGCTGTGGGAAGAGAATAACCTCTCTTATCGATTGTTTGTCGGTAAGCAGCATCACGAGTCGGTCGATGCCGATACCCAGCCCCCCGGTGGGCGGCATGCCGTATTCCAATGCCAACAGGAAGTCGTCGTCTATCATTTCGGTTTCCGGCATCTCACCGGCTGCCTTCGCCCTCTCCACCTCGGCGGCATGCATCTCGCGCTGCTGGCTGAACCTCTCGCGCTGCTCCCTCGGGTCGTTGAGCTCGGAGAAAGAGTTAGCGACCTCCATGGCGCCTATATAAGCTTCGAAACGCTCCACGAACCGCGAGTCGCTGCGGTGCCTCTTGGCAAGCGGAGACATCTCGATCGGGTAGTCCGTGAGGAAAGTTGGTTGCCTGGTATCGGGCTCAACGCAGGTAGAAAGTAATTCGTCTATGAGCCTGCCCCGGTCCTTTAATGGATCCACCTGCATACCGATCTTTTGCATGGCGGCCCGCAGGCTTTCCGCATCCGGGTAGTCCACGAAATCGATACCGCACTTATGCATAATAGCATCCCTCAGCGGCAGCCGCTTCCACGGAGGATCGAGCTTGATGGGCTCACCCGCAAAGCTTATCTCAGTGCGACCCAGCACTTCCCTTGCCACGTGGCTGATTAGATTCTCAGTCATCTCCATCGTGTCATTGTAATCGGCATAGGCCTCGTAGCTCTCCAGCATGGTGAACTCGGGATTATGCCTGGTGGAGATTCCCTCGTTACGGAAGACGCGGCCGATCTCGTAAACCTTATCGAATCCACCTATAATCAATCTTTTCAGATAGAGTTCGAGGGCTATACGCGGATAAAGGTCCTGGTCAAGCGCATGGTGGTGCGTTATGAAGGGCCTTGCCAGCGCGCCGCCGTACATGGGTTGAAGCACCGGTGTTTCGACCTCGATAAAACCCCTTGCATCAAGGAAACCGCGTATCGCATTGATAATCCTGCTACGCATGATGAAAAGGTCTTTTACTTCCTCGTTGGCTATGAGATCGAGATACCTCTGGCGGTATCTTTTCTCGATATCGACGAGGCCGTGCCACTTCTCGGGCAGTGGCAGCAGTGACTTGGATAGCATGGTGAATTCCGCTGCTTCGAGTGTGATCTCTCCGCTGCGGGTCTTGAAAAGCTTGCCGCTGACGCCTACAAAATCGCCGATGTCATAATCATGCAATAGCTCGTATTTTTCTTCTCCCAGCAGGTCCCGCCTGAAAAAGACCTGTATCTTGCCGGTGACGTCCCTGATATCGAAAAATGTTGCTTTGCCCATGAACCGCGCGGCATTAATCCTGCCTGCCAGGCTGATATGCTCCAGCACTGATGGGTCAGCTCCAGCGGCAGCCCGTTTAAAAAGCTCTATAGCCTCTTGACAGGTGTGTGTGCGGCGGTAGGTATGCGGATACGGATCTATGCCGCGGTTGCGGATCCTGGAAAGCTTTTCCAGGCGCGGCTGTTCTACACGTTCTTGCCCGGCCATGTTGCTCAGCTTACTTCGATGATATGAAGTTTGATCAGACCTGCCGGTGTGCACACCTCGACTTTGGCACCCTTCTTCCTGCCCAGTAACGCTTTGCCCACCGGGGACTCACTGGAAATCTTGCCGTCTACGGGGCTGGCTTCCGGGGTGCCGACGATAGTATATATATCGATCTTGCCGTCCTGATTCTGAACTTTCACAACATCACCCAGTTCCACCACCCCTGGATGGTGCGGCGCCTCGATCATACGCGCGTTAAGGATAATGTTTTCGAGTGATCCTATCCTGCCTTCGATGAACGCCTGCTCGTTTTTGGCATCTTCGTATTCAGCATTGTTTTCCGTGCCGCCCATCTCACGTGCCCTCTTGATTTTATCCGCGATCTCTTTACGGCGTACCGAGACGAGCTCCTCATATTCAGCCTTGAGTTTTTCCAGTCCTTCCTGTGTAATGTCAAACTTTTTTTGTGTCATGGGCGGTACCTCCACGGCTGGCCAGATATTAAAAAACTGAGAGCCGTTACAACTCTCAGCTTTTCAGTGACTTTCACAATATTATATTCCGATACAATCGGATTGTAAAGAATGAGTCTCTTCCAATACAAGATGAGCCTGGAGGAGGTAACGATTTCTAACACAGG
>CAYLRS010000087.1:0-6621 GCA_964385895.1 uncultured Dehalococcoidales bacterium | reverse complement strand
TATGGGGCGTTCTCGGGGTTAGAAATAAGAAAATGCCGTCAATTTCTCCTGGGTAAAATCAAGTCTTGCAGACCGCAACTCTGTAACCAATAGTTAATTTTACATTTCTTAACTATTTTGGTTGCCCCACAGGCAAGTATGTTAAAATTAGGCAAGTAAGTGATGGGCGGTTTAAAAAAACTGATAACCTTACTGGCTGAATTTTACGGCGGTTTTTCTGGACTTTCAGGATCAAAAAGCGGTAAAAACGGGCCCGGATTCCAATCACTCCTTCCAAGCAGGGTGTCGCGAGTTCGAATCCCGTCTCCCGCTCCACCAAGCTGAGCAGGGAGCCTGCTTTTCAGGTAGGTAACGACTGCTGCATATATTTAAGGAGGATTTGTTTTATGGAACTGAGTGACATTAAAAGAATCGGCATTATCGGAGCGGGCGCAATGGGTGCGCAACTGGCGCAGTTATTCGCCCATGTGGGGAAATATCCAATCACAATATCGGACATCAGCATCGAACTTGTAAATAGCGGTATTAAAAGTATAGAAGGAAGGCTGAAGAAATATTTCGTTGACAAGGGCAAAATGACTGCCGAAGAGATGAGCGCTGTTATGGGCAGGATAAAGGGCACCACCGTTATAGCGGAGGTAGCAAAGAACTCCGATTACGTTATAGAAGCCGCCATAGAGAACATGGATATCAAGAAAAGGATTTTCAAGGAGCTTGATGATAATGCTCCAACACATACAATTCTGGCAAGCAATACATCAGCCCTGCCGATCACCGAGATGACAAATGCAACCAGGAGACCTGACAAGATAATCGGGACTCACTTCTTTAATCCTGTGGCCGTCATGAAGCTGGTTGAAGTTATCAAACCTCCAATGGTTTCCGAGGATACTACTAAAGTCACGGTCGATCTTATGCTGAAAGTCGGTAAAGAACCAGTCATCTGCAAGGATATCAGCCTGGGCTTTCTCGCTAACAGGGCGCATGGTGCAATGGTCAGGGAAGCCACGCAAATGGTATGGGAACGGGTCGCTTCCCCGCAGGATATAGACAAATCCCTGAAGCTGGGCTATAACCTGCCCATGGGACCACTTGAGCTTTTTGATTTCACCGGCGGCTGGGCCATCCAGGCAGCAAGCGAAGCCGACAGAATTAAGGAGGTCGGCGACGCATCAGGCCGCATGCATCCATTGGTAAAAATCATGATCCGGGCAGGATATACGGGCGGCCTGGGTAAGAAAGGCATTTATGCATTCTGGGATGAAGTATTATCGAAATGGTAGACATAGCTGTGACTACTGGTACAATAACCCCTGCAATGAAGGATAATATAAAAGGTCCACATTTTCGTTGCTTAAACAAGCGGAGATAAGGATGCCTGAGAGATACGAGATCAATTCTCTTGAAAAAGAAGAGTCCTGGCGATTATTCAGGTACATCGGGGAACTGGTGGAAGGTTTTGATAGACTATCGGGGATTGAACCTGCTGTGACCATTTACGGGTCAGCCGTAGCCATAGCAGAAGATAACGACTATCAAAACGCGAGGAAGATTGCCTACCTGCTGGGCAAACAGGGGTTTAACATAGTAACCGGTGGCGGCCCTGGAATAATGGAGGCCGCTAACCTCGGGGCGAGCGAAGCAGGCGTCAAGTCAATTGGCCTGAATATAACCCTGCCGGAAGAACAAAAGGGCAATGTCTATGCAACCCTTAATATTACGTTTAGCCATTTTTTTGTCCGCAAAATAATGCTCGTTAAATATGCCACAGCATTCGTGATTATGCCGGGTGGGCTGGGCACCATGGATGAATTGACCGAGATACTTACCCTTATACAGACGCATAAAATCAAACCTTTTCCGGTAATACTTTTTAATTCCTCATTCTGGCATGGCTTACTTGACTGGCTACAAAATACAGTACTGGTAAACAGATACATCTCTGAATCAGACTTGCAGTTGCTCAGGCTATCCGATCAGCCTTCCGATGTTGTGGATATCGTAAGCAGCTGGTATCTCAGGCAAGCCATCGTTGGACGAAGGGCTATTGATTAACATTACTTTCCATGGCGCTGCACGCACCGTAACCGGTTCAAGGCACCTCCTGGATATCAATGGTTACCGCATTTTACTCGACTGCGGTCTATTCCAGGGACGCCGCGCCGAGACCTACGAACGCAACCTTCACTTTGCCTTCAATCCAAAAGATATTCAAACTGCCATAATCTCCCATGCCCATATGGATCACCTCGGAAACATACCGAATCTCGTTAAGCAGGGGTTCCAGGGAGATATCCACTGCACATCGGCGACATTTGATCTTGCCAATATCATGCTCATGGACGCAGCCAATATCCAGGAGGGAGATATCGATTTCGTCAACAAGATACACCGTAAACACAATGAACCCGAAGTTGAGCCGCTCTACAGAGTTGAAGATGTAGCGCCAGCTTTGAAGCTTTTCAGCGGATACTCATATGATCATTTCTTTAATATCGCGGACAATGTCAAGGTCGCGTTCCGTGATGCGGGGCACATACTTGGTTCAGCCATCACTATCCTGTTCATGAAGGATGGAGACAGGGAAACATCGATCTGTTTTACAGGGGATCTTGGCCGTTATAACATGCCGATTATCCGCGACCCGTTTGTTGTAGATGACGCGGACATCCTGATCATAGAGAGCACTTACGGTAACAGGTTACATACAGATATCAAGAACGTCCAGGACAGACTCGCTAAAGTAATCAACGAAACTGTATCCAGGGGTGGGAACCTGATAGTGCCTTCTTTCGCTCTTGAGAGAACACAAGAGCTGATATATAACCTGCACCAGTTAAAATTGAGCCACAGGATACCTGATATACCAGTATTTGTGGACAGCCCGCTTGCCATCGATGCTACTGATATATTCAGGATTCACCCGGAATGCTATGACGCAGAAACGGCAGAGTTGCTTAGAACGGTGCCGGATCCCTTCGGTTTTCGCGGCCTGCGCTATGTTTCTACTGTCGAGGAGTCGAAATCTCTAAACGAACTAAAAACGCCGGTAATGCTTATAGCCGGCTCCGGCATGGCTGAAGCCGGGCGTATATTGCATCACCTCAAACACAATATAGGCAACCCCAGGAACACGGTCCTGATTGTGGGATGGCAGGCGGAGAACACACTTGGTAGAAAGATTGCTGAAAAGTGGCCCGAAGTATCCATTTTCGGTGAAAAATATAAACTCCGCTGCCGGGTGGAGATCTTCAATGAATTCAGTGCGCACGCCGACCGCAACGATCTTATCAAGTGGGCCAGCGCAGGCAAAGCCAGATGGCAAAAAGTGTTCGTTGTTCACGGAGAGGAATCAGCTGCCCTGTCACTGGCTGAAGATTTCAGTGAAGCAGGTCTAAGCAACGTGATCGTGCCTCAATACGGTCAGAGTTTTACCCTATAATTAAACCGGGGTGATATATTATCCGGATTTTGTATAAATTTAATGGCCGATTTGTTTCTGAGCAGTTTTGAAAAGCTTCGCCATTCCTGGCAGCAAATCCACCGTAAGGCAAATACCAGGTTATTATTTTCTTCACCATGGTGGTCTGAGTCATGGTTCAATTATTTTGGAGATGACAATGAACTGGTACTCGGCGCAGTAGAGCAAGGGAGTGAAATCATAGGCATTGCGCCACTCCGTTTGGAAAACAACGTATTGCGTTTTATCGGCGGCAGCGATGTCTGCGATTTTCTTGATTTTATCATTGAACCGGGTAAAGAAGACCTGTTTTTTACAGAATTAATAGGCTTCATAAAAAAAACTGCCATAAAGGAGCTGGACTTATCGCCTTTGCTCGCAGAATCCACAGTAATGAGATTTTTAAATAATCTGGCAGCAACCTCGGGCCTGGGAGTCTCAGTCACGCAGGATGATGTAATAGTTGATTTAAGTCTTCCTGGGAGTCTAACGGAGTATCTTTCTATATTGAGTGGTAAACAGCGGCACGAGCTTTTGAGAAAAGAAAGAAGACTGAGCGAGGAAGGCGATGTCATATTCCGCCAGAATGAACAGGCCAGCGAATCCGACTTGGATACCTTTTTACGATTCTTCCGCGAAAGCAGGGATGATAAAAGAGCTTTTCTAACCGGGATCATGGAGAGTTTTTTCAGGTCGGTAACCAAAATGGCAGCAGAAAACGAAATGCTAAGGCTTGGGACTCTCGAACTCAATTCAGCGCCAATTGCTGCCACGTTGTGTTTCGATTATCAAAATGACATATACCTTTATAATAGCGGGTATGATCCTGATTACCGCTGGTTGAGCGCAGGGCTTCTGTCAAAATATTATTGCATCAAAGACAGCATTGACAGGGGAAAAAAACGGTTCGACTTTCTCAAAGGTACCGAGAAATATAAGTTCCACCTTGGCGGTAAAGAGATACCACTTTATCGATGTATAATTAAAATTTAGTACATATTTCCACACAGATGGATACATTGCAGGAAAGGTTAAATATAGCTATGCTCAGCGTGCATAGCTGCCCCTGGGACAGGCCGGGAGGCCGTTATACCGGCGGCATGAATATATATATCAAAGAACTTGCGCTTGAACTGGGGAAAGGGGGGCATCACGTTGATATATATACATGCAGTCACACAGATCACGGTCATGGCGAAATAATCGAAATAAACCATAACATCCGGCTGGTTCATATTGGCAACACTCATTACGGCAGTATAGTTGAGGCTAAATTAGACCAATATATTAATGCTATAGCGGAATCTATACATTCTTATAGCACCGAACTTAAATCGCATTACGATATAATGCACAGCCACTACTGGTTATCAGGGTTAGCCGGGAATAAGCTAAGAGATCGCTGGAACGTTCCCCACATCACTATGTTCCATACACTTGGAGCGGTAAAAAATGAAGCTGGGCTTGGAATGCTTGAGCCCAAATTCCGCATTCAGGGCGAACAGGAAATTGTGAAAAATGTTGACCGTATCGTAGCGGCAACGGCGAGAGAGAAGCGAGCATTGATTCGCAGATATGGTGCCAGTAGCGAAAAGATTGCCACAATACCCTGCGGAGTAAACTTTGAGCTATTCAGGCCCATTGAGAAGCACCTTGCGAGGGAGATATCTGGCCTGGATTCAAAAAAGGTTATCCTCTTTGTGGGCAGAGCCGACCCGCTCAAAGGTCTAAACAACCTCCTGGAGGCGGTAGTCCTATTGAAGCACAGGACTGATTTTGAGCTGCTGATAATTGGTGGGAACGGAGCAAACGATAATTACATTAAATCATTTATAAAACGTGTGAGGGAGCACAATCTCACGGGCACGGTTCATTTCATTGGACCCGTGAATCACCACGATATGTATGTTTATTACAATTCCGCGGATTTTTGCGTAATACCTTCTTACTACGAAAGCTTCTGTCTGGTTGCACTTGAATCACTGGCATGCGGGACCCCTGTAATGGCAACGGATGTCGGAGAATTGAAGAACGTATCCCATAGCTGTGAAGCATGCCGCATCGTTCCGGATAACAGGCCGCAAAACCTGGCGAAGCACATTAATGCTATGCTCGATCTTACCGGGAAGATGGCGGACGAACAAAATCTGCTTGGATACCTGTGTGCTCAATACGGATGGAGCAATGTCACAGAAAGGATATTATCTGAGTATGAACATGTGTTATCTAAATCGCCCAAATTCCAAAAGGTAACTCCGTACGCTTAAATTCGCAGCATCTCTGCAATTCAAAATTGCATCGAAAGTACTATTGCTTTAGAATCAATAGTCAAAAACATATATAAAGGATGCTTCCCATGCAACCAGCTTATTACGCTATGATTATCGCTCCACATCCGGACGATCCTGAATTCGGGATTGCAGGCAGTGTGGCCAATTGGATCAGCCAGGGGAAAGAGGTTGTGTATATTATCTGTACGAACGGAAATAAAGGAACCGAAGATCCTGAAATGCAGCCAGAACAGCTTACTGACATCAGAAAGCGTGAACAGTTAGATGCGGCTGAGACACTGGGTGTGAAGGAGGTTGTCTTCTTAGGACATGATGATCAGTCTCTGGAAGATACCGCCGAATTCCGCAAGGAACTCGTAAGGGTGATAAGGACTTACAAGCCAGAACTGGTGGCTGCGCCTGATCCATACCGCAGGTATATCTGGCACCGTGATCATCGTATTACAGGGCAGGTTGTTCTTGATGCTGTATATCCGTACGCCAGAGACAGATGGTCATACCCCGACCTTTTGCAGTCCGGTTTCCAGCCACACAAAGTTAAGGAAATTCTCTTCTGGGGCGCAGAGCAGCCGAATTACTTTATTGATATCTCCCATTCATTTGATAAGAAAATAGCCGCTTTACGCTGTCACAAAAGTCAGGTAGGCAAATTCTCAAAGGAATGGGAGGATGCCTATAAAAACGTGCTCGCATCGCATGCCAAAGACAAGGGCTACGATCTGGCGGAGGCTTTTTACCGGGTTCAGATTCCCTGGTAAATCAAGTCTATTTTTGAGGTTTTCTGCCTGTGCCTGAAGGCCCGGCATAGGTCTGGGCAATTTCGATGAAGCGTAAAGCCTCGCTTCCTTTGATCCTAAGGTTTGTATCCTT
>CAYLRS010000086.1:0-6666 GCA_964385895.1 uncultured Dehalococcoidales bacterium | reverse complement strand
CCGGCGAAACTCACTATGCCCGATGGCAGTGAACTGCTACTTGCCGGCAATGCCAGGTCATTCGGCCGTCATGACTTCGAAAAATTTCTGCCGACCGATAAGGTTTCTTACATATCCAGGCAGCACATCAACGTCTGGTACGAGAACGACCGGTATTACATCGAGGACCGCAGCAGCACCAATGGCACCAGAATCAATGGCACAGAAATCAAAGGTACCGCCAGGCGAGCACTTGAGGATGGCGATGTAATTGAGCTTGCCGGCAAAATGAACATCACATTTAGAAAATAGATTTTTATCAAGGAGGTAATATGAATTTCAGAAAAACTATACCCGTTCTGGCAGCAGCATTATTAGTATGCTCTGCAATTTTACTACCGGTCACACCGGCTTACGCTGTGCCCCATACGGCAAGCGAAAAAGCACAGGGTCAATTCGCAGATCCGCCACCTCCACCTCCACCTCATCATCCGCCTTCTCCTCCGCCACTTTCACCACCGCCGGTGCCACCAACGCCGCCTCCGCCTCCACCTTATCATCCTCCTTCTCCCCCGCTACCTCCACATCCACATCCATCCCCTCCTCCTGTGCCTCCGCATCCTGTTCCACCACCCCCACCCCCACATCCAAGGCCGCCTGTGCCATGGCCTTATCCCTGGAGATGGTCCACCTTCGTCCGGCCTGTTACATCCGTGATAATAGTCGAACGTCCCGTGGAACAGCCCGTGTATGCGCCGGTCATCAACTCCTTTACGGCCAATCCAAACTATATTCAGCCGGGGCAGGCTACCACACTATCATGGGCCGTGAGCAACGCAAACTCTCTCACTATCTCTCCATCGGTGGGGTCGGTCTCCAATTCCGGCTCATACACCTTGACCCCGGGCTCCACTACCACGTATATGCTATTGGCTACAAATAACTCGGGCACCGTGAGCGCCAGCACGACCGTGACTGTTGCCCCGTACATTACCACCTACAGCACGAGCAGCGGTGCGGGTACAGGAACCAGTGAAAGCAGCATCGTTACCGGTGGAGTCAGCGGCGGCAACAGCCCCGCGGCTAATTTATGGCTGTCATACATCCTGCTGATCGGCATCCTGGCCGTAGCAGCCGGGGTAATCGTCTTTCTCGCTATCAGGAAGCCCGCTACAGCACAAGCCGGGCGGCATGCAGCTACGCGGGCCGCTTATCTGCCTTCAACGGCCGCCACTATGCCGGCAACCGGGGCTCCACATACCACGCCCATCGCAGCAGGTCCACTGGCAAAGCTCGTATCTCATGACGGAGAGGAGATATCCATCTCGGGAGGAGCTAACTCTCTGGGTCGGAACGATTTCCAATCCCTGTTGACGCCGGACAAAGCCGAGCTAATCTCCAGACAGCATATCCTGGTTGACTACGAAAACGGCCGGTACTATATCGAGGACCGCAACAGTACCAACGGGACCAGGCTGAACGGCGCCTCGATCAGTGGCAATGGTAAGCACTCACTGGAGAACGGTGACGTCATCGAGCTTGCCGATGCGCTCACTCTGACTTTCAATATCTAAAAACACTAAGAAGCCGGCGCCTTATTTTTGAATCGGCGCCGGCTTCCTCATTTCAAGGACATGTCACCTATACTGCAATGTTTCCCTGTTTGATGTATTCCAGGTCGTCTTTTTCCATGAGTTTGATAATATTTGCGTGAAGCACCCGCTTCATCTCCCCAACAACGCCCCTGTACTTATTTAATCCCTTCGCAAAAGCCATGACCCGGTCCATCAATTCTTCATTTGGGTATGCAGCCACAATAAGGTGATGCTCAGCACATTCGGTGCCGGTATACCGCTTTCCCGTAAGCGCCACTTCTTCGACCAGGTACGTGGGCATGGCTTTCTTAAGCAGGGCGGCTGTGCCTGGTACCAGAGGATATCTGCGGATCCACCGCGGGGATGCAGAAAAAGCCGCGGTCGGAGCGCATGAAGCGGAAATCGAAGCAACAGCTTAAGACCGCGCCGCCGAAGACATGCCCGTTGATGGCAGCAATAGTTATCATGGGATAGGTAAGTATGCGCTTGCGTAGTTCGATATCTTTCAATAAGAACTTCTTCACTGTTTCTCTATCGCCGGCCTGCAGCCTCTCGCTGACCCAATCCGTATCGAAGCCGTTGGACCATATCTTCTCGTGAGCGGATTTCACCACCAGCGTCAGGGCATCGGTCTGCTTCTCGATCTTATCCAGCATCGCCAGGAAAGAGTTGCACATGTCGAGGCTGAGCTTATTGTCATCCTCGTCCATGGTGAGGACCGCCACCTTATCTTCCAGCTTAAGATCGAGCTTTGCCATATCTGACTCCTTATATCACCGCTATGCAAAAGATATCGCTAGAAATGCTTCAGTGCCTCTTCCATCTCTTTCTTAGTGCCAAACCCGCCGCTTTTATAGTCCCTTATAACAGACCCGGTATCCAGGAAAAGCACCGAAGGGATTGTCCTGAACCTGCAGGCGTTTACGAGATCTGCCTTTGCATCCATGTAAACCGGCACAGTCAAGCCGTATTTTTTGATCCATTCCTCCACATCCGACTTCTTCTCACTGCTGGCAACCATGAACATGAGTATGTTATCGCCTTTAGGCCAATTGCGGTAAATATCGTTAAGGAACAGAGCCTGTTGCATACACGTTGGGCAGCTGGTTTTAGTAAAGACGATAAATGCCTTTTTCCCGGCTATATCTTTATTGGTAAAATCGGTACCCTGCAGGGTTTTAAAAGCAAAATCCGGTACCCTGCAGTTGATTTTGCAGCAAACCGGCGATGTGGGGAATGTCGAAAATGGGGTAAGTGTTTCCTGTGCCCACTCCTCATATTCAGTCCCTGACCTGATATTAAGATAATAACGGGTTTCCGCCTGCAAACCGTCCACTCTGATTTTATGCTCATATACCAGGCTGCTGTCAGATTTGACATCGGGTGTGCCCGTTTTATCCATACCATAGCTGACCGAACTGGTGGCCGGTTTATTCGTGATCCAGCTCACCGATGCCGCCGAACTCGTAATATCGTAAACGTTGATATTCAAAATAGTTAATTTTCCCGTCTGAGCGCTCGATATAGTGGTCGTAATAGTATAGTCTTGTGAGCTGACCTCATTTCCACATCCGTCAACCGATCTTACGCTGAAATGATAGGTTGTTTTAGGCTGCAAATTCTGGATGACTGACCCGTGCGTCTCAAGCAGGGTGGCATCCCCAGCCGTTTTATTACCGTAAGTCTGCTGCAATCCGTATTCTACCTGGCCTGTCGCAGGCCTGTTGGTCTTCCACGATATTATCGCATGGTCATTGAATACGGATGGAGGGTCTACTGACGCGATAGCTAAAGGGTTGGCTTCTGCCTCCTGTGCCTGGGTTATGAGCAATTTGACCTCGTTAGATGCAAGGGCAAAACCTTCCCGGCCGGCCTTGTTAAAATTCCAGCTTACAATCCCGATGACTTCGCCGGTCTTATTTAAAACCGCGCTCCCGGCGAGGTCAGGGTCCAGGGCGGCATTTGTTTGCAGGTAGCTTGTTCCTTCGGATTTAGGCAGTGCCGAAACCGTGCCTTTCGAAATTACCGGGCTTGTTGCAGCGGGCAGATAACCGGCAACCGACACCTCATCCCATTGATGAACCAGGTCGGAATCACCCAGAGCCGCTGCCTGTAGCCCTGAGTAATTCCCAACCATTTTTATCACCGCAATGTCTTCGGCCTGATTTGAGCATAGTATTCTGCCCTCATAACGGGAGCCGGATTTTAATTCGATAGCTATCGATTTGCTGCCCCTTACTACATGCCCGCTCGTCACCAGGTAACCGCCTTTATCAACTATGATACCTGTCCCCGTTACGTCATCCGCATATATTTTCACAAGAGATTCTGCAATTTTGTCGGTGCTGCACGCGCAAAAAACCAGTGACATCAGTATAAATGGAAATATTAAGGCAGTGATAACCTTAAGGCCATTCCGGTTATAGCTCATCCAGGGTTTAATTCTTAACAAAGGATTATTTTATCGGCACGTTGCCGGCATCCAGCTTTGGCCTATGCATATGAGCATTATCCATAAGTTGGGCGATGTCGGCATGCATCACCCGCTTCATGTCGGCCACAATAGACCTGCCTTTGTTGAGGCTTTTGGCGAAGCTGACCGACTCCTTGAGCAAGTCGTCCTTGCTGCAGGCTTTACGGACGACGTGGAACTTTTCCAGTTCGGCCGCCGTAAAGCGCTTTCCGGTAAGCTCTCCATCCAGCACTAGATGCATCGGCATCGCTTTCTTGATAAGTGCATCCATATAAGGTAGGAAAGGTATATTGAGATCCACCTCGGGGAAGCATAAAAAGCCGCGGTCGGAGCGCATGAAGCGGAAATCGAAACAGCAGGCAAAGATGGCGCCACCTGCAAAGGCGTGGCCCGAGAGCGCTGCTACGGTTAACATCGGGTAGAAGAGCACACGCCGCATCACCTGATCCTGCAGAGGGAAGAACTTCTCCACATCCGGGTCTTTCTTGTTGATCGCCGGCACCAGCCAGTCCAGGTCCATACCATTTGACCAGATCTTCTCGTGGCTCGAGGTCACTACGAGCGCATTTACAGCAGTCTTTTTCTCTATGTCATCGAGGGCTGCTAGTAACTCGGTGGTGAACCTGATATTGAACCTGTTCTCACCGCTGTTCATGGTGAGCACGGCGATATTTTCGTCAACGGTCCATTCCATCAAAGCCATGGGGAGATACCTCCGTATGTTTATACTTGCGACTGAATATTATATACCAAGGGACGGTTCAGGTGCTCTGCGAGTATTTCTCCCTGAGGAACCCGTACAGGATGAAGAACTGGGCAGCGAAATAGGTGAACATGACGATGTAAGCCTCCGCGGGCACCGGTGTCACAAACTTATTAACGGCAAGGGCAGAGTCCGAGGCGAGGAAGAGCAGCGCGCCCAATAAAATATAGTTATTGCCTGACTTTCTCAAAGCCGCAAAGATACACATGGTAATGATCACCACAATGTAACAGTACACGGGTATCATCATACTGCCCAGGAAGGGTTGCATGACTACGCCCATAATGACCGCGTAGACTATTAAAAATATCACCAGCCACAGCCGGGAAGGTTGCCACTTAAAGTCACGGGAGAAGGCAACGCTATAGCCGATGTGGCCCAGCAAGAAAAGCACCAGGCCCAGGATAAATGCGTTATCAATCGGCAGGTCGAGTGCCAGGCCGGCCAGGCCGCAGAGTATATACGTGACGAAAAGCAGCTTGCCCCTGATCCCCGCAATA
Source organism: uncultured Dehalococcoidales bacterium (assembly GCA_964385895.1). Lineage (GTDB taxonomy): Bacteria > Chloroflexota > Dehalococcoidia > GIF9 > UBA5629 > CAYLRS01. The sequence continues at coordinate 1,356 of CAYLRS010000086.1, read as the reverse complement.
GCGATAATGGCAAGGATGGCAAGGGTTAGATCGGGTATGTCCTTGAGCACGTACAGCCCGGGGACTGCCTTTATCACCGGTATCAGGGATATGTAAAGCAGAGATAATACGATAATAAATATAAGCAGAGTCTTCTCAGTCCTGGTAACGCTGCCCATGAAACACCTCCTCGGTCTTCAAGTGGCTGAATGGGTCATGTAAATTGTTTGAATTATATTACATCCTTACCTTTCAATGACAACATTGCCTATTGTCAAATCGCTGAATTTTATGCAGAATATGTAAGCCTCGCTTCAACATCAAATTGCGAAAGGAGAATGAAGATGGAAAATGTTCTAGTCATCGGAGCCGGCTTTATGGGCGGTGGCATCGCCCAGGTTGTAGCCCAGGGAGGCTATCACGTTTACCTGCAAGATTCTAATCCCGAAGCTGTTGAGAGATCCCTCAGCGAAATCCGCTGGTCAACCGAGAAGCTGGAGAGCAAGGGTCAGATCAAGGATTCCGCTAAAGCAGTGCAGGAAAGAATCGATACCGTGAAGGACTTGTCCATTGCTTCGAAGTGCCGGTGGGTCATCGAGGCGGTTTATGAAGATGAGAAGCTCAAGAAAAAACTATTCGAAGAGCTGGAAAAAATCTGCCTCGCGGGGACTATTCTGGCCAGCAACACATCCAGCATACCCATCACCCGCCTCGCTTCAGCCACAAAGCACCCTGAGAGTGTTGTAGGGCTGCACTTCTTCGGCCCAGTTCCCATGATGCCGCTGGTGGAGGTGATAAAAGGCGAAAAAACTTCTGATGCGGTTTTCAAGAAAAGCGTGGATTTTATTCTGTCCCTCAATAAATACCCGGTGAAAGTCATGAAGGACATACCTGGCTTCATCATGAACCGCGTCAACGGCGTAGCCTTCCGCGAGGCCCTCGACCTCCTGGAAAAGGGTATCGCGACTGTGGAGGACGTCGATATGGGCATGAGATACGGCTTCGGCTGGCGTGTAGGCCCCTTCGAGATAGCTGACAACGCCGGGCTCGACACTTACCTGCGCGTCGGCCAGGCTTTCAGGGCTCTGGGAGCAGACGCCTACGCGCCTATGTCAAAGCTGATGGAAAAGATGGTCCAGGCAGGACGCCTCGGCAGGAAGGTCGGCAAGGGCTTTTACGACTATACGCCGGACGGCAAGAAGACACCGTTTGATATTTCAGAGTTAAAGTAACAAAGTACTGTGTCATCGCGATGACTATTTTTTTAATTTGTCATTGCGAGGAGCGTCAGCGATGCGGCAATCTTCTGACATTGGGTCAAACCAATATCTTCGATCGAGGGATTGCCGCGGCCTCTTCGAGGCCTCGCAACGACGT
>CAYLRS010000085.1:0-6745 GCA_964385895.1 uncultured Dehalococcoidales bacterium | reverse complement strand
CGGCCGTCACCACAGGGGTGGCTGGGGCCCCAGCTTAAACAGTGCTCTCGGCTGGATAATCATGGAGTCAGCCTCGCCATTGGTATTTGTTATTTGCTTTTTGCTATCGAAAAATCCAGTTACACTAACCTCAGTCGTCTTCCTCCTTCTCTGGGAAGCCCATTATATACACCGCGCCTGCATATACCCTTTCAGCCTCAAAAGCTCAAGCGATAAAATGCCCTTGTCCGTTGTTCTTTCAGGTATATTTTTCAACCTGATGAATGCCTATTTAAACGGTTATTATATTTTCGTGTTGTCCGGCGGCTATGCCAATCAATGGCTTCTAGACCCGTGCTTTATCATAGGAACCATTCTTTTTGTATCCGGATTTATTATCAACAGGCGCGCGGACTTCATTCTTAGTAAGTTGCGCAAACCGGGAGAATCCGGTTACAAAATCCCCCGGGGCGGTTTATACAATTGGATATCGTGCCCCAACTATTTCGGTGAGATTGTGATCTGGACAGGCTGGGCGATTGCTACATGGTCATTGGCCGGGCTGAGTTTCGCACTATGGACGGCGGCTAATCTCATACCCCGTGCACGGGCACACCATGCATGGTACCACCAAAACTTCCCGGATTACCCGGCACAACGTAAAGCACTGTTACCCGGAATCTGGTGAGCAATTAGTTCAGAATTATTAATTATCTATTCTTCAGATTAATTGATAACCCGGGTAAAAACCCGGTTAGAAGTAATCACTTCTGATAAGGGCAACAAGTACTTATTCCCATCCTTTGAAAGCAGGTTCTCTTCTACAAGCCTGTCAAGCCTACAAATAAGATCACCTGCATTATCACGGCCGTATTTGCTTACCAGGTTGTCAACGGCTAACCCTTCCGACAGCAGGCGTAAACGCAGCATAGCTTCCTCGGACATTTTACTTTTAGTTTCGAGCATTTCTTCCTCAATCTTTATGCCAGGAGGATTAGCTAAATACTTCTCAAGATTGGCCATGTTCTTATAACGTTTACCCTTGATATGTGAAGCAGCTGCAGGCCCAAGCCCAACATATTCCCCTCCCCTCCAGTAATTCAGGTTGTGCAGGCATTCTTTGCCTTCTAACGCAAAGTTTGATATCTCGTAGTGTACAAAACCATTCTCTTTCAAATAGAGTCGTGTCTGCTCGAAAAGGTCTGCCTGATAATCATCGTCCGGAAGATCCTCGTGTGGACAGTCAGCAAATTTCGTACCTTCCTCAATCGAAAGGCAATAGGCCGATATATGGACAATGCCAAGATTAATCAAGGTGCTAAGTGTATTCTCGAGGCTTGACCATGTTTGGCCCGGGAGTCCAATTATGATGTCCGCGGAAATATTAATGAAATTGCTCTCTGAAGCTATCTTAACGGCGCTTATCGCCTGCTCAGCAGTATGTATTCTTCCCGCCTTCCCGAGTTCGCTATCGTTCAATGACTGCACACCTATTGAAAGTCGGTTTATTCCCAGGGATTTCGCTGTTACCAGAAACTCCTCCGTGACGGAATCCGGGTTGACCTCTATCGTTGCCTCTACCAGTTGTAAAAAATTAAATATTCCTGATAACCCATTGATAAGCTTTTCAAGTCCTATTACTCCCAGGAGACCGGGTGTGCCACCTCCCATATAAAGCGTTTTGAATGACGTCCCTTCGTAAGCATGTGCCTCCAGCAGAACGGCATCAATATAGCCACCCAGCAATCCCAGTTTCCCTGCTTCCGAATAAAAATCGCAATAGTAACACTTTCGGGCACAGAAGGGAATATGAACGTATAACCCAAACATGTCGGCGATAATTATTCTTCTATTTTCATCAGGGATAGGAATGCTTCCTGGGGAACTTCGACAAAACCTACCATCTTCATCTTTTTCTTGCCCTCTTTTTGTTTCTCCAGCAATTTCCTCTTACGCGTGATATCTCCACCGTAGCATTTCGCCAGTACGTCTTTCCGGGTTGGGTAAATGTCCGCGCGGGCTATCACCTGCCCGCCTATAGCAGCCTGCAGCGGAATTCTAAATTGTTGCCTGGGTATTAGCTTGCTCAGCTTTTGAATCAGAGCCCTGCCCTTTGTTGCCGCGCTCTCTCTTGGAGAAATATATGACAGGGCATCGACCATACTGTTATTAACGAGGATATCCACTTTCACCAGGTCACCTGTGCGGTAACCACTCAATTCATAATCCATGCTGGCATATCCGCGACTCACGCTCTTGAGCCTGTCATAGAAATCCGTGATCATCTCTGCAAGCGGCAGATCATACGTTAAAATGGCCCTCCTGTCATCCGGGTGCTCAACGCTTACCAGGGTGCTTCTTTTCGCTTCGGCAAGTTCCATGCATGGTCCCATTAAATCTGCCGGGACTATTATCCTAGCACGTATCATTGGTTCATCGATACCATCGATCTGCGCCTGAGGAGGAAACTTTGAAGGATTGTCCAGCATAAGCACTTCGCCATCCTTGCAAATGACCTTATATATCACCGACGGCATGGTGGCAATTATTTCCTGCTCGTATTCGCGCCGCAATCTCTCGAGGGCTATTTCCATGTGCAACATGCCGAGAAACCCTATCCGGTAACCATAACCCAGCGCGGCTGAGCTTTCCTTCTCAAAAACCAGAGAAGAGTCATTAAGCTTGAATTTCTCCAGAGCATCTCCCAGCTTGGCATATTCATTGGTATTAATGGGATATATGCCGCAATAAACCATTGGCTGGGATACTATAAAGCCCGGTATAGCCGCAGTCCCGGGATAATCAGCTGAAACTATTGTGTCTCCAACATAAATTTCACCGGCATTTCTTATCAGGGCTACCATATAACCAACTTCACCCGCCTTCAACGTAGCGCAGGGTTCCCACCTGAGGCTGAAGTAACCCACTTCCCCTACATCAAATACTTTGCCCGAGGACCGGAGTACAATTTTTTCACCTGCAGACAAGCTTCCCGAAAATACCCTGATGTGTAGAATCACTCCCCGATAAACATCATAATAAGAGTCAAAGATCAGGCACTTTAAAGGTCCATCGTCATCCCCCAGCGGAGGAGGGATCCGTTGTACTATGGCTTCTAGTAATTCAGCCACACCCATGCCCTCCCTGGCTGAAACCATGAGCATATCCTCGATACGCAAACCCAGCATACTATCCAGTTGCAGGCAACAATCATCGATCATGGCACTGGGCAGGTCTATTTTGTTGATCACAGGAATTATTTTTAAGCCTGCATCAAGCGCCAGGTTCGCATTGGCTATGGTCTGCGCTTCAACTCCCTGGGTTGCGTCAACAAGCAATACGGCGCCCTCGCAGGCTTTAAGGCTCCTGGACACCTCATAATTGAAATCGACGTGTCCCGGTGTATCGATGAGGTTCAGCATATAAGATTCCCCACTTTTTGATATGTAAGGGATCCTTACCGATTTAGCCTTGATGGTGATCCCTCTCTCACGTTCAAGGTCCATAGTATCCAGCATCTGGTCAACGCTTGCTTTGCCGATCACGCCGGTCAACTCGAGTATCCTGTCAGCTAGCGTTGATTTTCCGTGATCTATATGGGCGATAATGCAGAAATTTCTAATATTATTCATAATATCGCGAGTATTAACAGACAATATAATAATGGCAATCCTAACAAAAAGCAGGATAACTGCTTCTACTATGAATTAAATGCCAGTTATCCTGCCCCAAATCTATTATGATTTAGTCTCTAATCCTCACCGGAGTTCAATCTGCGCGCCATTTTCAGGAGCATGCGCTGCTCGTCCGCAGCTATATTATGCCTCGTCCGGTTTATCACATCAGGGTTAACCGACACTGAAGTGATGCCCCAGTCAACAAGCTTTTCGGCGAAATCAGGATAATTCGACGGAGCCTGCCCGCAAATAGAACAGGTTATGCCCATTTTGCGGCATGTTTTAATAATGGATTTAATAGCATCCATTACAGCCTTGTCCCTCTCATCATACAGTGGAGCACATATCTCGCTATCACGGTCCACACCGAGGATGAGCTGGGTCAGATCATTGGACCCGATTGACACCCCGGTAATACCGGCCTTGGCATAATCTTCCAGCCAGTATACAACCGAAGGTACCTCGGCCATCACCCACAACTCCATTTCCCGGTCCTCGCCCAAGCCACTATCATCGATGAGTTTTTTACATCGCTTGAATTCCCATAGCGTGCGCACAAAAGGTATCATCAGATGTAAATTTTTATCCTGCTCACGTATCTTTTGAATGACCTTTAATTCAAGTTCGAAAAGGTCAGGATTTAATACATAGCGGTAGCACCCGCGGAAACCTATCATCGGATTCTGTTCAACCGCTTCATATTTTTCGCCACCGCGCAGATTGCGGAACTCATTGGTACGGAAGTCTATTGCCCGGTAGATAATTGGCCTGGGATAAAACGCCCTGGTGAAAATTCGCAGTTTCCTCACCATGGCATCGATGAACTGATTGCTTTTGCCCTCTTCCATCAGCTGCCGTGGATGCACGCCATCGCATGCATCAATAACCATGAATTCCGCCCTGAGTAACCCCACACCGTCGACATCTTCCTTGGCTATCCTCTCCGCTTCATGCGGCATAGCCAGGTTTATGTATAGCTTGGTCGCCGTAACCATTGGTGCCATCCTCTGTACCACCACTAGCTCCCCATCCTCCGCCTTTTTCTTATCCTCTTTAAGTTTGCCTTCATAAACAACGCCATGTGTCCCGTCCACTGTCACCAGCATCCTGTCTTTTAGCACCTTGGTGGCGTTTCTGGTACCCACAATACAGGGCAATCCCATCTCCCTGGATACGATGGCGGCATGGCACGTCATTCCTCCGCCATCCGTGACAATGGCCGACGCTTTCTTCATGAGCGGAACCCAGTCAGGAGAAGTCATTTCCGCTACCAGCACATCCCCGCTTTCAAACCCGTTGTCTGTATCTGGCGTAGCCAGTACGCGAACTTCGCCGCTGCCGCGTCCCGGGCCAGCCCCGATACCCCTTATAAGCTCCTTGCTCTCTTCAAGCTCCGATTTCTCCCCGATTTCTTCGCCAGTCTTGATTAACGTCGTAATCGGCCTTGACTGCACCATGTACCTGTTATCACCTTCGATCGCCCATTCAGTATCCTGCGGACTACCATAGTGCTCCTCTATCTTCAACCCGAGCTTCGCAATTTCCATAATCTCTTCTTCACTCAGCACCTTCTGTTCAGCCTCTTTGGACGAAAGATCGATCCTTATATTTTCACCTTTTTGATCACGTACAATTTTGAAGTTTTTATGCGATACCCGTGCTTCCTTGAGTTTCAAGGTTGCTTTATCTATCTCATAGTAGTCAGGAGAAACGCTGCCCCCGACAACTACCTCACCCAGACCAAACGCAGCCTCTATAACCAGGCTCGACATATTATTATTGCTGGGATTGGCAGTGAACATTACCCCTGCTTTGTCCGAGTTCACCATCTTCTGTACAACTACAGCAATGACAGGTTCCTCAAAGAACTGCTTCTTAGCCCGGTAAAATATTACGCGCCCACCGTACAAGGACGCCCAGCATTCCTTCACCTTTTTGATCAGGTCTTCTTTGCCGTGCACATTCAGGAAGGTGGCATTCATCCCGGCAAACGAGGCTTGCTCCGAATCTTCCATCGTCGCAGAGGATCTGACCGCCACAAATTGAGCTTTTACCGCATCCCTCTTGGATAGTTCATCGTACGCCTTGATTATCTCGCTGCGTATCTTGGCGGGCATATCAGTGCCAGTTATGAGTTCCTGTATCTCCTTCGCCTTGCCCTGCAACTGCGAAGTATCATCGACGTTTAAATCTTCTATGTGCCTGGCAATTTTTTGTGACAGACCTCTCTCTGTTATGAATAACTGGTAAGCCTGCGCAGTGATAACAAAACCCGGAGGAACGGGCAAACCTGCCTTGACCAGCTCGCCAAGATTAGCTCCTTTACCACCAGCCTTGGCAACATCTGTCTTACCCAGTTCTTCAAACCACTTGACTATCTCCATGCGTCAGCCTCCTGAAACGAAATGTATCTATATAATAGCTTTAATACGTTCTTTGTAAGATTTTTTCATCCCTGACTGGAAATTATTTTCATGTTAAATTAATACTAAATGCTTAACCTAACTGGAGAGCATCGGTAAAAATCTGAGGTATTGCTCGTCAATGCCTTTTTTATTCTCCCACGTGAATTTGAAAGGAGTATATACTATTTCACCTTTTATTTCTCCAACAGCGTGCCCTGCTTTTCCATTCCTGAGGCCCTCAACTGCGGCAATACCAAGTTTGCTTGCCAGTATTCTGTCAATGGCGGTTGGTGATCCGCCCCGTTGAATATGACCGAGTGTACAGACACGGCATTCTGCCTTCAAACGCATCTCAACATACTTGGCTATATTTATTGTATCCTCAACCTGATTCCCCTCCGCTACAACAATGATGCTGCTCCTCTTACCTCGCTTGAAGCTTTCCTGTAAATTACGGCACAGGTCCTCCATCTCAGTTTTTTTCTCAGGGATGATAATTTCTTCGGCACCTCCGGCCAGCCCGACTTCAAGGGCAATAAAGCCCGACTTTCTACCCATCACCTCGACGAAAAAAATACGCTCAAAGGCACTTGCTGTATCTCTAATTCGATCTATGGCATCCAGGGCTGTATTGACGGCAGTATTAAAGCCTATCGCGTAATCTGTACCCCAGATGTCGTTATC
>CAYLRS010000084.1:0-6752 GCA_964385895.1 uncultured Dehalococcoidales bacterium | reverse complement strand
GGTACCCGGTTTCCCAGCCAGTATCAAACCCCGCTTGCGCGGTATCCCGTACCTGGCCAGCTCCTTGCTCCTCTTGAGGAAGCCCACCGTGTTGGCCCTGAGCTCCTCCTTGAGCTCCGGCACCAGTGACAGGTCGTCCCACTTCTTTGCGCCAGGCTCGAGGAATTCCAGGCTGCCGCTGTATTTTATTTTTTGCCCCTTATAGAGCTGGAGTTTTTTTACCGTTTTGTCGATGTCGGCGGCGAACTGCTTTATCTCTTTTTTCAAGGCGGCCGGCCCTTCAACGGCTATCCAGGCGCGTTCCCCGTGGCGGGTGAACTTGATGCGGACCGACAGCCGGCTGTCACCGTGCCTCAGCAGCAGCCGGCCCATAGTCAGCACGTTCATGCGCTTGCCCGGCCCTATATTGACCTCGTTGTAATCCGGTCTGGAGTCTCTATGCAGGCCCAGCACCCGGACAACTTTCCATTTTTCGGTTCGCAGATAGGTCTTCAGCGCCAGTGCCAGCAGGTTCTCGTAATAGTTCTCTACCACCACCGGGACCTCGAATTTCTTGCCGCCGCCGAGAAACTTCTCTGCTGTGTCCACCTCTTTTACCCGCGGTTGCATAAGCCCGGACAGCGTCTTGTTATTAGTCGGGTCAATCTCGTCGTCCTCTCCGTCGTCCTCTTCGTCTTCCTCATCGAAGTATTGAACCATGTCGTATATTTCATCGGGGGTACTTTTCACGTTGATCACCTCCTTTTTTAAAGAATGGAATAATACTTTACAACGGGGACAGGGCGGCTATATGTCACTTTTTTCGAGTCGGATTGGTTGGCTGTTTTTTACATGCCTGCCATACGTTGAGCAACAGGCGCATGTGGTATAATTTTCCCCGGGTGTAGCCTGGGGGTGAGCTATGAGGGAAAACAAGAGGGACAGGCTGGCGCGGCTGAACAAGGTGGAGCACCTGCTCTACCAGCGTCCTGATGGCCTGACCATCAAGGCCATAGCCGAAAAATGCGGTGTAAGCGCCAGGACCTCGAGACGCGATCTTGAAGCCCTCGAAGGAATCGGGGTGCCGATATGGGAGGATAAGTCCAGGCGCGGGATTGACCCGGGATACTTTCTGCCGCCGATTTCCTTCACGCTTCCAGAGGCGATGACGATATTCCTGGCAGCACGGTTATTGCTGGCCTACAGCAATACCTATAATCCAAATATTGATTCCACTTTTGTTAAGCTGAATTCAGTTGTTCCTCCGCCGCTCAGGGACCAGATAGCCCGAACGATAGCCTGGATGCAGAAGCTTAACAAAGACGACCGCTTCCGCCGCATCATGGACACGCTGTCTCACGCCTGGATAAACGGGCGCAAGGTGAGGATCTGGTACCAGGCGCTGGGGCGGACAGAGGCAAAGGACAGGATCATCGAGCCCTATTTTATCCAGCCGGCAACACTTGAGCATGCCAACTACGTGATTGCCTACTGCAACTATTCTAAAAAGATGCTCACCTTCAAAGCAGAGCGCATAACGAACATCGAGCTGCTCGAGGATCGCTATTCCATTCCAGAAGACTTCGATGCCAATAGGCACTTCGGGTCGGCCTTTGGTATAGCGGTCTACGGCAGGCCGGAGGTGATAAAACTCAGGTTTAATTCAGTAGTCGGCAGGATAGCGCAGGAGACCAGGTGGCACCCATCCCAGGTCGTGAAGATGCAGCCGGACGGTTCGGCCATCGTTACCTTCAATTTACCGGTAACCGAGGAATTCATTGCCTTTGTAATGCGGTGGGGTGAGAAAGCGGAGGTGCTGCAGCCGGTAAGCCTGCGCAAGGAAATCGCCCGGATAGTACGGCGGATGCTGAGCGTTTATTGTTAAAAAGGCGCGTCAGAACTGCTCAGCCAGGAGAAGGAGTACTAAAACAATCATTATAGCTGCCGTCTCCGCAGTTTGTTCTGGATGTGACTGTGACCTGCTGATAATGTGTTATGATAAATATATTAGGCGTGTTAGAAAGCAAGAGGGATATAAAATGATAACAGAATATATCGACGCTGCTTTAAGCAAAGCAAAATATGAACTCATAGATGATGAGGAGCCTTATTACGGAGAAGTCCCCGGGTTGGAAGGCGTATGGGCTTCAGGCAGGACTCTTGAGGAATGCCGACATAACCTGTCTGAAGTTATCGATGGATGGCTGGTAGTCCGGCTCAGACGGGGATTAAGCATCCCGGCAATTGGCGATAGAAAGATCGAGGAACTCAAAAGGTTAGAGGTTAGTGGCTGAACTTGCACCTGTTTCCTGGCCTGACCTGATAAAACGGCTGAATAAATTGGGTTTTGAAGGCCCTTATCACGGCGGAAAACACCCTTATATGACCAAAGGCAATCTTGTGCTTACCGTACCTAATCCACACCGGAAGGAAATTGGAATTCCGCTTCTTTCGAAAATCTTGAGGCAGGCACAGATTACGAAAGAAGAATGGCCCGGTGAATAAGCAAAACTACCTTAACCCAAATATACAATGGCATAGTTTACGGGGGTGGGGGCACCTAAATGCCTCTTAACTTCCTAAGGTGTCTGTGCCCAATTATGCCTGCCGCGAAAGCAGAGACGCAGGCATCACTAACCGGTAGATCATTAACTAACATGCTGATAAATTCACTCATCGCCTTCCGCCAGATTAACGGCGGTGTCACATCATCGTTTCCCAGGCTATGATTGAAATTGTCCAGAACAGCTTTATCAATTACATAAGAGCAGGTCTGGTGCACAATGTGCTTTTTGGGCAAGGATTTCATTAATATGCTACGGATAATACCCCTGAACCAGCTACCCCTGGTGTGCGCACTAAGCACTATACATATAAGCCTCTTTTCTGTTATTCTGCATTTTGTTGGAGCAGGAAATACAGGTGTTGGTTAATCTCGAATTAACGGACTAATTGAACATGACCAAAGAAGAGGCTGAAGCCAGATTAAAAAAGGTCTTTAAACTGCCAAGATTTTATGACCTGCAGTGGGAAGTTATCACACAGGTCATGGAAGGCAAACGACTGCTGTTTGTGGAGAAAACGGGTTACGGTAAATCACTTTGCTTCCAATTCCCTGCCACACAATTTGAAGGCTTGACCATTGTCTTTTCCCCGTTGCTCGCTTTAATGCGCGACCAGGTTTCCAAGTTGCAAGCCCTCGGCATCAGCGCCTACTGCATCAATTCGGAGCAGACTCCGGAAGAAAATGATGGGATCATTGAAAAGGCCAAAAACAATGAGGTTAAAATCCTGTACATCGCTCCGGAGCGCATGGAGAATTACACTTGGCTGGAAACAACGCCCTATTTAAAGCTGTCCATGGTCGTTATAGATGAAGCACATTGCATATCCGTCTGGGGCCATGATTTCAGACCGGCTTACAGGCGCATCATCAATTTGGTGAACCTTCTGCCCGGGCATTTTCCGGTGCTGGCGATTACAGCCACTGCTACTGCCGAGGTGCAGGCTGATATTGCCCGGCAGATGGGTGATGGAACAACTGAAATCCGCGGCAACCTCCTGCGCGACAATTTCAGGTTGCGCGTAGTTCATGTCAAATCGGAGGACGAAAAGCTTGCCTGGCTGGGTATGAATATTGATAAATTGGAAGGCACCGGCATCATCTATACAGGCACAAAGGTGGAAACGAGGACTTTCTCAAGCTGGCTACAATACCTGGGCGTGGGTTCGATTAATTATAGCTCTGGTCTCAAGCCGGACGCTCGTAAAAGTGTGGAAAGGGGCTTAATTAATAACGAGTGGAAATGCGTGGTATCTACCAACGCACTGGGAATGGGCATAGACAAGCCGGATATCAGGTTCATTATCCATACTCAGATACCGCAGTCACCTATACATTACTACCAGGAGATCGGCCGCGCTGGCAGGGACGGTCATCCCACAGAAATTGTACTTCTCTATAACCCGGCAGACCGCGATCTTCCCGAAGCATTTATCAACGGCAGCAAGCCGTCTTGGGAGAATTATGAGAAAGTAATCAATGCGTTGAAAAATGCCCGGCTCGGGGAAAGGCAGCTAACTGAAACAACTAATTTGAAAAGCACTCTAGTGAGAGTGATACTTGCAGACCTCGTAGACCAGGGCATCATTAACGAGGTTTCCGCGGGAAGAAGCAGAAAATACGAACTGAAATTCGGCGCTCCACAGTTGGATACCAGCAGGTTCGAGCAATTCCGTTCATACAAATTTCTGGAATTGGAGAAGATGATCTGTTACGCCGAAACTGTTTCTTGCCGTATGCAATATTTGACAAGCTATCTGGGCGACACGTCATCAGCAAATTGCGATAAGTGCGACAATGATCTGGGCATCAAATCCAATGTTCAAATCTCTGAAAAATGGGCAGATAAAATCAACTCATTCTGGGAAAACAACTTGCCGACACTTGAGTTGGAAGACAGGCGATCGAACCTGGTAAACGGAATTGCCGCCGCCTACTATGGTAATTCTAATATCGGGGCCGCTATACATAAAAGCAAATATGAAAAAGGCGGTTACTTTCCTGACTTCCTGTTGAAGATGACGGTGAAAGCCCTCTCTAAATGCTTTAAAGACGAACATTTTGATTTCATTGTATTCATACCGCCCACGGAATCTGGAAATCTCGTTGAGAACTTCGCCAAAAGGCTCTCCCACGAGATTAAGATACCATTATCATACAAATTAATAAAAACCAGGCAAACGCAACCACAGAAAATATTTCAGCCGGCAGTCTTAAAAAGAAAAAATATTGCTGGTGCATTTGATTACCTTGACTCTTCGGAGATGGCAGGTAAAAGCATTTTATTGTTTGATGATATCTGCGACAGCGGGGCTACTATCAAGGAGGCAGGCCGCTTGCTTACCAATTTAGGCGCTGCTAAAATAACGCCCCTCGCTATCGCAAAGACCGTAGGAGGAGACCTGGATAATGATTAAAACCGAGTTGCCATATTGGATGGCACTGGCACATATAGGCGGATGGAAAACTGATAAAATCAATCAGCTGGTTGTGGCCATCATCAGTGAACATAGAACTACGTTCGAGGATTTCTTCAATCTTAGCGCAGGAGACTGGGCTAAGGAATTTAAGCTGACTGTACCTGATATTCAGAAACTACTTGCTTTGATAAGCGATTTACCTAATTATTCATTCCTGGCCGAAAACCTATTGGACCAAGGGTACCAGATAATACCTCTTAATTCGCCGGATTACTCTGAAACCCTGAAAAGAAACCTCAAGATTAAGTATTCACCCACGATTCTCTATGTGAAAGGTAATAAAGAGCTTTTACAGGAAAAGGCAGTTGCCATTGTAGGCTCAAGGAAGGCTTCACCGGAAGGGCTAGAATTTACAGAAGCAAGGGCCCAAATAGCTGTCGGCGAAAATAAAGTGGTAGTAAGTGGCTTCGCACCAGGGGTTGACCAGTATGCGCTTGAATCAGCCCTCAAATACGGAGGTAAGAGCATTATTGTTTTACCACAGGGAATCACAACTTTTACATCGGGATTTAACAAGTTCTACCAACAAATTTGGGAGGGTGATGTGCTGATTTTAAGTACATTCCATCCAAAGGCACGCTGGACTGCACAGCTTGCCATGTCCAGGAATCCTATCATCTATGGTATCGCTGACGAGGTTTATATAGCAGACTGCGAGGAGAAGAGCGGTACTTGGGCAGGCGTAATGGATGGTTTAAGAAAGGGCAGATCAATCTATGTACGCAAACCTTTGCCCGAGGAAAAAAATGCTAACATGCTTCTTGTACAAAAAGGAGCTTCCCCTGTAGATTCTGTACAAAGAACTAGCATACCTTTACCTTCAATAGTATCAGAGACGAAAGAAAAAACCTACGAAAATAGTGACAACCTTCAACAAAGGATACGTAAATTATTAGGCGATTCAAAAGAATTAACTGCGAAACAAATTATTGACTGTTTAAAACTAACCATCAGTGATAAGAAACTTATATCCCTACTTAAAAAATACCCAGAAATCGAGGAAATCCGTCATAAAACCTATAAGTTCCGCATTCGCAAATCTGAGATTCAACAACCTCAATTGTTTTAAATTACAGATCGCTAATAGCTGTTCACAGTTTGGAGTTTATAATGATTCCTCTCACTATGCTGTTAGCAGTCACTCCAAAACCGGCCAACCCAATCGCCGGCCCGGAGGTCAAAAGCGGCTGACCCTGATTATATAATGACATAGTCTACGGTGGTGGGGTCATAATGGATTATCCCATAATAATAAAATTACATGTATTCAGGCAGACGGGATTTGGAGTACGAGAATGGCGGATTTACCATGCATTCCAGCTAACATTCCGATGGAAAATTTATAACTCAAGAGCCTTCACCGGGATACTGTGTGGGTGATTTGCCCTGCTTCTTCACCACCCTGGGGTAATTGCCCCGGGCGGCCTTTTCACTTACATCAATCAACTCAATTTCGTGCCACCACTCATCGCCATAGTCAAAGAGATAGAGACATTTCTGGCCGGGGTGAAGAAAAAGACTGTCAATCCTGATACGAGTGGCAAGTTTACTGCTTTTCGGGGCATCAAGGTACGGTGAAGTATACTCGCTCTCTTTATCATAGGGCTTGTTACTCATAAAGAAGCTGTACTGGTGTTCGTCAAAGCGGTCAAAGGCATTGAATATTGCTTTGTGTAGGCTGGATAACATCTGGTTTTCTTTTATCTCGATAATGCGCCATATGTTAGGCC
>CAYLRS010000083.1:0-6838 GCA_964385895.1 uncultured Dehalococcoidales bacterium | reverse complement strand
TGGTCGTATTGATGCGTATTAAATATTGCAGGATTTCTGCGGGCCTGTGATATATCGGGTGATCGTCAACTGCAGGCGAACCGGTCATCAGAGCCCCCTGGCGAGAATTCAGCGACAATTTTCATAAAGAAACCGTTTTCACCATTGTAGTGGATGGTGAATGTGATGTCCAGACCTTGCGTGATTATGCTATGGTTTGAAAGAGTATGTCATCACGAGGAGCGCAGCGACGTGGTGATCTCCTTCGTTCAAGGGATTGCCACGCCTCGCTCGCAACAACATGTAAATGGGAGAGGCCGGGCAGATTGACTAATTGCAGAGGTCAACTTATTATTACGCAGATGCCCCTTGAATCTATAAGCCGGGAAGATAAATTATGCGTTTAAGTATTAAAGACATCTGGAACGACCTGCGGGTCTCGATTTTCCTGGTATATAAGGCCATCACGAGAGGCAATAGATTCACGCTGATTTTGACCATACTTGTCACCACGCTGGCCTTTATCAACATTATTTTTATCTCCTCTATAATGAATGGCGCCATCACCAAGGCGTACCAGCAGGCACAGGAAAACTACGTTTCCAACATCGTCATCCTTCCTGCTACCGACGAGAAGTACATTACTCAGGTACAGCAGTTAAAGACAAAGATAAATACGTTGCCGGGAGTGGTCAGCTGCAGTTCCCGCTACGCCCAGGCAGGGGTGCTGAGGTACGACCCCGATAAGGATAACCAGGACGTTCGGGAGAAAGCATGGAACATAAAATCTATTAATCCCACTGAAGAGGTCAAGGTCACCAACCTGCAAAACTACATGATTGCAGGGCGTTACCTGGAGGAAAACGACCGCGACCAGATCATCATGGGCAGGGAGATTTCCGGCGGCTACGGGGCCAGCTTTCAAATATCGTCGCTTAAGGGGGCACAAATAGGAGATGAAGTTACCATAACCTATGGTAACGGGGTAAATCGCTCCTACAAAGTCAAAGGCATCTATAACACCTATTTCCCCCTGGCCGACCTAAATGTATTCATAACTGAGAAGGAGATGGAATCGGTTATAGGGGTACACAACAGGGCCTCCGAGGTGCTGATTAAGACCGACGGTTCCGTGCCGGAGAGGGTGTACATAGACCGCCTGAGGACGATGGGCATCGAGAAGGAGCAGATCAACGTCTGGATGGATTTCATCGGGTACATCAGCGGGCTCACGCAGACGTTCGATATCGTGAAGAGCATTGTGACTTTCATCGGGCTGCTGGTGGCCGGCGTCACTATCTTCATCGTTATCTTCATAGCCACCGTGAACCGCCGCAGGCAAATAGGCATACTCAAGGCCATAGGGATGAAGGAGCGCATCATAATCATGTCATATATATTCCAGGCCATCTTTTATGCCATTCTCGGCGTGGCCGCCGGGTTGCTCATTATTCACCTGTTCCTGGTACCTTACTTTATCCGTCATCCACTGCCCATGCCGATTGGCCTGGTCAGCCTGGCGCTGGTCAGGCAGGATATGGCCCTGAGCATCCTCAGTATGATAGTTGTCAGCGTGGTAGCGGGCTTTATCCCGTCCTGGATGGTGACCAGGCAGAATATTATCAAGGCGATATGGGGCTAAAAATTTGGGCATAATAAACGTTAACGGTTTAAAGAAGGTATTCGGGGGAGCAGTGCCGGTCGAAGCGCTGAAAGGACTGACCTTCGAGATCCAGCAAGGTGAGTTTATAGCCATCATGGGCCCCAGCGGCTCGGGTAAATCCACGCTCCTTCATATGCTGGCGCTGCTGGACGATCCTACTTCCGGTTCTATCTTCGTCGACGGCACCGACATTTCCAAACTGTCTTCTTCGCAGAAGACGACGTTCCGTCTGAATAAGCTGGGCTATGTCTTTCAGGAGTACGCTTTGCTGCCGGAACTGAACGCCTTTGAAAACGTCTACCTGCCGCTTATGATGCTGGGGGCTCCCGCCAGGGACTATGAGAAAGCCGCGCGGGGAATGCTGGAGACGGTTGGGATGGGGAAGCGTGCACGGCATTTGATCAGCCAGCTCTCGGGCGGTGAGCAGCAGCGGGTGGCCATAGCCCGCGCATTGGTCAATAAATCCAGGATACTTTTTGCCGATGAGCCATGCGCCAACCTGGACTCGAAAAACAAGGAGATCGTGCTGAAGCTGTTACGGCAACTATGCGACGAACTCAGGCAGACCATCATTATGGTTACCCATGAGCAGGAGCAAAGGCTTTATGCCGACCGCGTCCTCTGGATCAAGGATGGGCAGATAGACAGGGAAGAGAAGGTAAGATAATTCAGTTTAATATTTAAGCTAATGATCTCAGTCCCTAAGATCGTGAAGGGTTTTCTCAATGCTGGCATTTACGGAATGCGGGAGATCTTTCTCATGGCATTTTTCATGATTCACAGCTTCTCCGGATATCAGGATAATGTGCCTTGCCTGCGACTTTATCTCTTCCTTATCAGCGCAGGCACGCGGGCAGCCGCAAAGTAATATAAGCAGGTCGATGTCCGTTGAGTCAGAAGGTATGAGCTCTATATCTCCCCGGCTGGCGACAAATTGCCTGACACGTCCGGCCTGTGCGGAAAGGTCTATCTGCGGGTTGCATGACCCGCAGTATTTTAACGCTATACTGATCCCGGGGCTGTTTCGCGTCAATTTTTTAGCAGACAAAGAAAGGCTGCTCGCCTATCCTGGCCAGCTTCTCAGCCAGCTTCTTCTTGCGTTCAAGGTTGCCCCGCCTTTCAATCATGATCTTCTGTGCCTGGGGTGAACCGGCGCCGTGCATGGACTCGGCCAGGGCTGTGCCGCAGGTCATGGCATCGATGAGGCGGATCAAGCGCATCCGGGTCTCGGCAGGCACGTCCGCTACTCCTTTCATGTATTTATCAACCCATTTGCCGACCTTCGGGTCTTTGAGGTCGAACTCGGAAGGCATGGTAGCCAGTATGCCGCCGGTGATATCGTGAGCCAGGCGGGCAATTTCATAGACATTGCGGGTAACATTGAGCTTGGTTATATTGGCCAGCAGGGGATCTGCCTGGTAACAGCCGGCCGGCTGGGCAAAGCCCTGGCAGGAGCAGGCGATCGAGCAGCAGTAGATGGTCTCGGCCAGGTGTATCATCTCAGCCAGTTTATCCCTCACATGAGAAGCCTTGCTCGTGCCCTGCACCTCGGCCAGCGAAGCAACGGCCCCGACCAGGACATCGGCAAGCCCGCCCTTGCAGCCGCCGTAATTCTGCCTGTGGAAGGTGGCGAACCTCTCCACCAGCTCTCCGGCGAAATCGTACTCGCCGCACATGAAAACGTGTTCGTTGGGAACAAAAACTTTATCGAAAATAATTAAAGCCTCGCCGCCCACGCAGCCATATTCGGCGTTACCCTGGTCCATCGAGCATTCGCACTTGCGCGTGTCGTTGGACTGGCGGCCGAATATATGCACCAGGCCCGGGGCGTCGATGGGTACGTAAAAACAGACGGCGTAATCCTTGTCCCCGGCACGCATGGCTGACGTGGGCATGACCAGGTGGCCGTGGGAGTTGACCGCGCCGGTGATGTGCGCCTTGGCGCCGCTGACCACGATGCCGTCCTTTTTCCTCTCCACAACATGTACGTAGAGATCAGGGTCTTTCTGTTCGCTGGGCGAAAGGCTGCGGTCGCCCTTGGGATCCGTCATGGCGCCTGACACCATAAGGTCCTTGCCCTGGATTTCCTTGAGGGTCTTTTTAAAACGCTCGTGGTAGTCGGTGCCGAGCTTTTTATCTATATCATAGGTGATGGAGTAGGTGGCATTCATGCCGTCAAAGCCGACGCACCGCTGGAAGCAGCTTCCAGTCTGCTGGCCGATGGCACGCAGCATTTTCACCTTCTTGATGAGGTCATCGTGGTTCTGGTGGATATGCGTGAAGCGGTTAATCTTCTCGCCGGTCAGGTGGGACCTGGCTGAGCACAGCTCCTCGAACTCGGGCGCCACCGCCATCTCGTAGGTCAGGGCTGCTGCATTGATATGCGGGATAAAGGCTGGGTGCCCGGTGAGATTTTCGATCTTCTCTCCCATGTAGTAGATTGTGGGCTTGAGATTCTTCAGGCTCTCCCTGTATTGCTTGCCGTTCATTATAGCCATGACGAATACC
This sequence comes from uncultured Dehalococcoidales bacterium, assembly GCA_964385895.1. Classification (GTDB taxonomy): domain Bacteria; phylum Chloroflexota; class Dehalococcoidia; order GIF9; family UBA5629; genus CAYLRS01. The sequence continues at coordinate 2,688 of CAYLRS010000083.1, read as the reverse complement.
TCCAGAAAACGTTGTTGATAAATGGCGGCCGAAAACGATGCTGCTGAACGACTAATTATACACCAAGTGCAGCTATCGTTTGATTTTGCCCGGCAGGATATAGATGTAGGGTTTGTGTAAGACGTGTTTGTGCAGCCAGCGGTCGAAGCGGCGCAGCCCCAGGAAGAGCGTCCAGATGAAGGCGTCCTCGCTGTAGTACGATTTGACCTCTTTTTCCGTGACCGGCTTAACTTCAAGCGGCTTCGCTTCGCCGGCGAAGAAATCATTGGCAGCCTCTATCAAACCGGGCACCAATTCGGGCCGCTGTTCCTTGTAGAAATTAGCGATGATGTCGATGGTGACCAGTCGGGAGTCGTAATAGCGGGTCATCACGCCCTCGAGGAAGAGCCAGCGGATGATCCAGACCAGGAAAGAAGGGGCGCTGCGCAGGAAAAGCTCAGGGTTTAGTTGCTCAATACCATCCTTTTTCATGAGCGGCGTGCTGGTATCGATGTACAGCAGCTTTGAATCGGTGCTTATACGCGGGTTTGCTGCATCTAAGCCGGTTACGGACCAGTTGGAGATCTGCCCGTCGATGCCCAGCGCACGGTCAGGGTTTGCCCTGTTGAAGTCCCAGAGCTTCTTAAGCTCTCGCAGAATGAGCAGAAAAAGTGTTCGAATATCTTCCGTGTTCAACAGGTGAATGGCGCGGTTGCCTATGGATTCGGCGGGCAACTTCATCTGCACGTCGAATGCTATGATATTACCCTTATCTGAAACAAACCAGGCGAATCCGTATGGCGGTACACTGATGCCAATCTCCTTTTCGAGGACGGCGTTGTAATCGTTATAAAGCTGTTCGTATCGTGCTACCTCCTCCTTAGTTTTAAAGATGGGCATGCGTTTACAGGCCAGGTTACGCGTGGAATCGGCCAGTATTTCGAAGATGGTGCTTATCTCGCCGTAGCCGAGCACCTTGGCGGGTATCTTGCTCCACTCGGGGTGTTCCGGGTCCAGCCCCCTTTCGAACTCCTTGAGCAGTCCGGTATCAATCTGCATCTTAAATCCCTCCGGCGGTTTGCGTTTAAAGGCCGAGAAAGGCCGCTGTGTCTTTAAGGGCGGCATCTATACGGTCGGTTATCTCGTATGCCAGCTTGTTTTCGATGATGAGCGGCGGCAGCAACTGGCACACCCTCTTATCGTTGTTAGCGTAAATAGCCAGGATGCCGTGGTCATAGCAGGCTTTGGTCATGATGGGCCCGCAAGTGTCGTTGACCATCTCTATGCCCATCATCAACCCCAGTTGCCGTAGCCCGACCAGGATATTTGGCCGTTTCTTTTTAAGTTCGATGAAACTGTCTTTGAATATTCGGGCAAGCTCATAGATATGGGCCAGGAACCCAGGATTTGAAGATTCTTCCAGCACGGCCGTTGCAACCGGGCAGCCCACCTCAGCCCCGCCGAAGGTGGACACGTGGATGAAGGGGTTCTGATGGAAGAAGCCCTCAAGCTCCTTCCTGAAGCAGGTTGCGCTCATGGGGTAGATGCCGCCCGAGAGCCCTTTACCGATGACGATTATATCCGGCACCGTATCGAAGTGCTCTATGCCCCAGAGCTTGCCAGTGCGGCCTAAACCCGTCTGCACCTCGTCGATTACGAGAAGCGCGCCGTGTTGCCTGCATAACCCTTTAACTTGCCTGAAATAGTCAGGGTGAGGTACCGGCATGCCCAGCGTGGCGGGTATGGTCTCAAAAATGACGGCGGCGGTGTTATTATCAATGGCCTGACGCAGTGCATCTACGTTATCAAATGGTACCTGGAGGAAGCCCGGCAGGTTCTGGCCGAAAGGGGCGCGGTACTGCTCGTCTCCGGTGGCGAGGGCAAAGCCGGTGTGCCCATGGTAGCCCCCGATGGCTGATACGACCTTCTGCTTGCCGGTATATCCGCGAGCCAGCTTGATGGCGAGGTCTATCGCTTCTCCACCACCGACACCGAAAACGGTATATGAAATATCTCCGGGCATCAGTTCAGCAAGCTTTTCTGCCAGCCGTGCGCGTTGCTCGCTGATGAGATGGTGGTTGCCGATATCCAGTTCTTTGAGGCTCTCCTGGAGGGATTTGATTATCTTGGGGTTGCGATGGCCCAGGTTGAATACACCCCCGTTGCAGTGGCAGTTAATAAGCCTCTTTTCGCTGGTGGCGTCCCAGACATAAGGGCCTTCGCGGCGGCCGAAGACGAACTCCATGTCGTACGACTTGAACGTCTCCGCCTTGCCGGAGGATACGTGCTCGGCAAACCTCCGGACTATGCCCTCTTTGCTGCCCCGGCCGATGTATTTCACAAATTCCTTCTGGATTATTATGGCGCAAGGACGAGTTTATGTGCGGCGGCCGCGTCTACCTGCTGCCTTGTCCACAGCATGGGGTGGTACTTGATATTTCGCCATGAATCTATCATATCGCCGTACCAGGGGCTGCCCGGATTCCCGCTCTGCCCGGTATTGTTCATGCAGACACTTTTAGACATGTCGCTCATATCGATTATCATGCGCATTGACGGGATATTGGTCGCGGTGAAATTGCCTGTATTAACTTTCCAGCGCACCGCGTTCACTGCATCGGTGCCCCCGCCGGCGGGGAAAGGCCCCTTGTTGACCAGCGACTCGATTGGTCCGATGCCGCTGGCGCCGAGCGGGTTGCTCACGAAAGT
>CAYLRS010000082.1:0-6969 GCA_964385895.1 uncultured Dehalococcoidales bacterium | reverse complement strand
CCGGCATAAGAGATCAGCGCTTCGTCCTGTATCAGGGTTATCTGCGCGTTGTGATCGAGGCGGCGTGCCCTCGCTGCAGTCTTGGGCCCGCAGGCGCCTCCCCCGATTATGACGATGTTTTTTACCTTCTCCATTTATATAACCCTCCCTGAATCTTCGTGTCTGAAAATGTGTATTATGAATTATTGTAGATGATGCCCCGCTGTTGCGCCAAAAACTCAATATTGCATATTTGGTCCGTTTTTCACCAACCAATGAATAGCATTATCCCTTTATTTTGCTCCCAAGATAAACTGAAGCTATACTTTAATAACAGCAATATAACAAAGTAAACGTAAATGAAACTTCGATTTATAATTGCCACCTTCATTTTTACACTGCTGGTATTCGCCGCCTGCGGGGGGATACGGCCTGAGATCACCAGCTTCAAAGCTGATCCCTCTAAAATAGAGAACGGGGGCACGGTAAAGCTAAGCTGGGATGTCAGAGGCGCAAAGAGCCTGGTCATTGACCAAGAGATAGGTGATGTTCCTTTAAAGGGGACACTGGAAGTCAAGCCTGCTGAAATAACGGCTTATAATCTCACGGCTAAAAATGATTATGGAACAATTGCGAGCGCGGTTATTATTAATGTGTTGCCGATCGTTCAAACCTCCAGCCCGACCAGCACGCCGCAAACTCAACCTGATATTGCACCTATCAATTCCGAAACGCTGGAATCCCATGTGTACTTTAACGGCGCTATTATGGTGGGGGCTGACGAGCATTACATTACCTTGCGCAATAACCCTGCCGCGCGCAACCCGACCTGGCAGGACTTGAAAGCATTTTTAAAGAAAGATGAAACCGATAAGCAGGCTTATATTGCGGGTCGCTTCACCTGCGGAGACTTCTCCGAGATGCTGCATAACAATGCTGAGGCGGCAGGTATCAGGGCAGCCATAGTTGCGGTGGAATTGAAACCCGCCAGCTTGCCAGGCGGGGTCATCAATCATTCACTCAATGCGTTTGAAACCACCGACCGCGGGATAGTATATATCGATGCGACTTCATCGTCGCAGGGATTATATGCCGATAAAACGGTCGATGTGGCTGTAAACAGGGAATATATACCTGTGGCTATTTTCCCGCAAACCGGATGGTCACAGGCATGGTCAGACATGGGTAGAATAGAGGCAATCGATATATTCCAGTGGTGACTGACGGGCAAATCAAGCGGAAAGGAGCGACGCATAAACCATGAGCAAGTTAATTGAGAAGTTGAATAATTTAAACAAAACAGCAACGCCGTCCCTGGGCTTCAGGAAATCCGAGATGGAAGAGAAGCTACTTTCCATATTGCTGATAGTTAATATCTCAGGTAGAGCAGATATCGAAGTGAAAGAGCTTGGTGATGCAGGGATAACTGCCGGTGTCCTTGATCCCGCGGCATTGAGCGCAGGTGCCCTTGGTAAATATTTAAAAAACCGCGGCAATATGCCTGTAGGGCTATTAATTGACAGTAATAAAGCGTTAAATGGAGTGAAAGCGGTTAGTCCCGATATTGATTTCGTTATCTTTGGCGTTGATATGGCGGCAAATACCTTTACCAGCAAAGAACTTGAACAGGCAGGCAGAATTTTGAAAGTTAAGCCAGCAATTGAGTTGGGACTCTTAAGGGCAGTGAATAACCTGCGCCCTTCTGTGGATGCCATATTGACGGATCTGACAGATGCCTCTCTGACTATTGAGGATTTGCTAAATTGCCAGAGGATATCAGATCACACAGGACAACCGTTGATCGCTACTGTGAATAAACGGTTAACCGAAGCTGAACTGCTGAGTCTTCGCGATGCAGGTGTAGCCTGTCTCTTTATACAGTCAGGCTTACCCGGTGGAGATTCAGTAGCGATGATGGAAAGTATCAAAATGCTTCCCAGACCCGTTAAGAGGAAAGAAAAGGGAGGTGTGGTGTTATTACCCAGGCTGGGCGCAAGTTCAGATGTGAAAAAGGAAGATGAAGATGATGGTGAAGATGATGACAACTGATAATAATAGTACCTTTGAAACAACCAGAGCACAAAAGCAATTATAAAAATGGCTCAGAATTTGTGGCTTTACCTGCTTTCAGCGGCAGGCATATCTCTCTCCGGAGTAATGCTCCCGGGACCGCTTACAGCGGCAACAGTAGCACGGGGATATTACGACAAAAATGCGGGCCTGCTCATCGGGGTTGGACATGGAATTATAGAAATACCCATCATAGCTCTTATCTATTTTGGTTTTGCCAGTTATCTGGCCATCCCGATTGTGAAACAAGCTGCAGGCGTAGCCGGTGGTTTGCTGCTGATAATCATGGGGGGCATGATATCCCTGACCTTTAAAAAGCCTGTGGGCGGCTCGGTGGCTTTGCCGTATAACTCTCTGTTAACTGGGATCGTCATGACTGGCGGGAACCCTTACTTCTTCCTATGGTGGGCAACCATAGGCGTAGCGCTTATAGCGGGCGCAGCGAGCTTCGGTATTTATGCGCTGATTCTCTTTACGATTATCCACCTGTCCTGTGATATAGTATGGGAACAGTTCATATCGATGACTGTGTTCAGGACGAGGCACCTGTGGACTCCCAGGGTGCAGCAAATCGTATTTGGTATTTGCGCGGCGGTTTTAATCGGGTTCGGGGTATGGTTCGTGGTTTCAGTGTTTCTGTAGAATTCCTAACATTTAGCAGGACTGCTGTAGAGACTGGAAATATTTCCCCTCGGTCTTTATGGCGGGTGCGATGACCATTTTTACTCTCTGGAAGTCTTTGATCGAGACTGTCCCGCAGACACCCATGGCGGTGCGCAGCGCGCCTATAAAGTTCTCACTGCCGTCGGTAACTGATGTAGGCCCGAAAAGCAGCTTCTCGAGCGATCCTTTGATGCCGGTTTTTATGCGTGTGCCCCTGGGCAAGCTGGCCGATGGCTGGGACATGCCCCAGTGGTAACCTTTGCCGGGCGCCTCTTGCGCGCGGGTCAATATAGAACCGAAAACTACGGCGTCTGCCCCGGCGGCAAATGCCTTGCACATATCGCTGCCTATGCGTATACCGCCATCGGTGATGATCGAGACATACCTGCCGCTTTCCTTGAAGTATGTATCTCGGGCAGCCGCACAGTCTATTGTAGCTGTTACCTGCGGGACTCCCACTCCGAGCACCTCCCGGGTAGTGCAGGCGGCTCCAGGCCCAATGCCCACGAGCAGGCCGTCGATGCCAGTCCGCATCAGCTCGAGCGCTGAGCTATAGGTGACACAGTTGCCTACTATGACAGGGATGGGAATATCCTTGCATAGATCGGTAAAGCTGAGGCCGCGGTAGCTCTTGGAGATGTGGCGGGCAGTCGTCACGGTGGATTGCACGACGAGGATATCAGCCCCGGCTTCTTTGGCCACAGGAGCCAGCTTTTTTGAGCTGGCAGGAATCAATGAGACGGCGCAGATAGCTCCTGCTTTCTTTATTTTCTTGATGCGTCTGGCAATGAGGTCATCCTTGATGGGTTCACTGTATATTTTTTGCAAAAGGGCGGTGACTTCCCTGTCAGGGGCATTAATTATTTCCTCAAGTATGGACTTCGGATTCTCATATTTTACCTGTATGCCGTCGCAGTGCAGTATCGGCAATCCGCCCAGCTTGTTGAACAGAATTGCGAAATCGGGGTCAACCACAGCATCCATGGCGGCGGCAACAATGGGTATGGTGAATGTATGATCGCGGATTTTAAAATCTATGTTGGTCTGGTCGGGGTTAAGTGTCACATCGCCTGGCACAATCGCAACTTCATCGAATCCATAGGCTCTTTCAAGTTCTTTAAATTTAGGTACAGACATAGTGGCTGCCCGGAGGTGATTGTTGCAGACTATAGCAAAATTAAGCATTTGAAGTCAAGCCTGAAATAGCTTCTACGAATATATTAGTAGACCCTTCAGTTTATGTTGAGCTATAATTATTGAGCAATTGTGCCAGTCTTATATGTGGTAGCCACCCCCATCGGGAACCTGGAGGATATTTCGTTAAGGGCTTTGCGTGTGCTGGGAGAGGTGCAGCTTATAGCTGCGGAAGATACCCGCACAGCGCGTAAGCTGCTGAGCAGGTACAATATAAAGACCCGGCTCACCAGCTATTTCGAGCATAATAAGAGTACTAAGCTGCACCTCCTGCTCGGATGGTTGCAAGAGAAAGACATCGCCCTGATTTCAGAAGCCGGTACCCCGGGCATAAGCGATCCCGGTTATGAATTGATCAAGGCTGCTATAGAACAAGGTATGAAGGTTGTGGCAATACCCGGGTCCTCCGCAGTCACGACCGCTTTGGCCGTAGCCGGATTGCCTACCGATCAGTTTGTGTACCTTGGTTTCCTTCCGAGGAAGAAAGGTGAGCGGAAATTGTTGCTGAAATCGATGGCCGGCGAACCTCGCACACTGATATGTTTTGAATCGCCGTACAGGATCATAGCTTCTCTTAGTGAAATGCTGGACATCCTGGGGGACAGGAAAGTCGCAGTGTGCCGTGAAATGACCAAGCTATACGAGGAGGTATTCCGGGGCACATTAAGTGAAGCGGTCAAACATTTCACCAAGCCGCGGGGCGAATTTACAGTAGTGATCGAAGGCACTGGAAATATAAAAAAGACCTTGCGTAAGGCAAGGGATCAATCTATAGGGGGAGAATAGTTATGCAGCAAAGATTTCGCAGGGGCACTATATCCATTGGCCAGGCCAAATGTGATGGTTGCAATCGATTAATGCAGCATGGTGAAATGCACCTGGTCATAGATGAAAAGCCCTCAGAAAAATTCAAGGAAGAAACGGTCTATATGGACGAGGTGGATTGTACCGAATGCGGCAAAAAGCTTGCCAATGAAGAGCACTACGCTATTGTTTTAGACGGCGATAGTGAAAAGTGTCTGTGCCATACTTGCTTGAAGAAAAAAGGCGGCGAGGCATTCGTGAAGAAAAACTTGGGAGTGGTTCTGACTTTCGAAAAAACAAAAGAGAGAAGCCGGATTTTACGTTATTGCGCGGAATGCTGTGAAAAACGTAAAGCCGGCATAGAGAAAAAGGAAAAGGGCGATAAGATATTTACCTTTTTCCCCGCTAAAACGGGTCGATGACTGAAGCGAAATATTGGGGGTGTGTTAATTGCCGGAAAATATTCTGGTTGCGGTAGCCTGGCCCTATGCTAACGGGTCCTTACATTTGGGACATATAGCAGGAGCTTACCTGCCTGCCGACATCTTCGCGCGTTACCACCGTCTCAAAGGCAACCATGTGCTCATGGTGTCGGGCAGCGACCAGCACGGCACACCGATTACACTGCGCGCCGAGCAGGAGGGAATATCCCCTGCTGAAGTGGCTGCAAGGTATCATAAGGAATTTCTTGAATCGTGGCAGAAGCTTGGTATTTCTTTTGACCTTTTCACCACCACCGGCACTGCCAACCATGCTGCGGTTGTACACGACATATTTCAGCGCCTTCAGGAAAAAGGTTTAATTTACAGGGAAACTATGCCGCAGGCGTACTGCCCTAATTGCAAGCGTTTCCTACCGGACAGGTATATCGAGGGCACCTGCCCTCGCTGTAATTATAACGCTGCACGCGGTGATCAGTGCGATCAGTGCGGCCATACTTTGAACCCCAGCGACCTCATTGATCTTCGTTGCCGCATCTGCTCAACGACTCCCAGGTTTGAGAATTCGGAGCACTTCTTCTTCAAGCTTAGCGCGTTTGAGGGGAAATTGAGGGCGTGGGTCGGCGGGAAGACGTACTGGAGGCAGAATGTCCAGAATTTCACCATGGGTTTTCTTGAGGGTGGTTTGAAGGACAGGGCTATTACCCGTGATATCGAGTGGGGTGTCTCGGTTCCCCAGCCCGGATTCGAAAAGAAGCGTATTTATGTGTGGTTCGAAGCGGTTATCGGTTACCTTTCGGCAAGCAAGGAATGGGCCAGGCTGCAGGGAAACGAGGATGCCTGGAAGCCTTTCTGGACGGGCGAAAACAAGACGATATATTTTATTGGTAAGGATAATATACCATTTCACAGCATAATCTGGCCCGCAATGCTCATGGGATACAGCGGTCTGAGCCTTCCCTACGACGTGCCTGCTAATGAATTTCTCACGATCGAGGGTAAGAAGCTGTCTACAAGCCGCAACTGGGCGGTCTGGCTGCCCGAGTATCTGCAGCGTTACGATCCCGACCCGCTGCGTTATTTTCTATCAGTGAATATGCCGGAGACAGGAGACACAAATTTTTCCTGGCACGAATTCCTGCGGCGCAATAACGACGAACTCGTCGCTACCTATGGCAACCTTGTTCACAGGGTGCTCACCTTTACCAACCGCAATTTTGACGGTGCTGTGCCCGATCCAGGCGATCTTGATGGCATGAGCCGAGATCTTTTACAGAAGGCGCGGAACACACTGGATGAGGTCGACAGGCTGCTCTATCGCTGTCATTTCAGGGAAGCTATAAAGTTTGCCTTGTCTCTAGCGCAGGATGCCAACAGATATCTCGATGACACGGCGCCATGGAAGATGATCAAGCAGGACAGGCAGGCTGCTGGCAGAGCTGTATATACAGCCATCGGTACTATAGCCGCCTTGAAAACCTTGTTTTACCCCTTCCTGCCTTTCACCTCACAGAAACTGCACAACTACCTGGGCTTCGCCGGTGATATCCGTAGCGCTGGCTGGCACCTGCAACTACCGCTGGCGGGACAGAAATTGCCCGTCCCGGAGCCCCTTTTCAGCAAGCTGGAGGATAAGATCATAGCAGAAGAAGCCGCCAGGCTTGGGAGCGTGGGAACTGCATGAACCTAGACAAAATATACGCCCCGGTCAAAAACGATCTGGAGCTTGTTGAACAAAAGCTTACAGCAATAGCTAAGAACGATATTCCCCTCCTTTCGAAGCTGCTTGAATATGCCCTGCTCAATGGTGGCAAGAGGG
>CAYLRS010000081.1:0-6974 GCA_964385895.1 uncultured Dehalococcoidales bacterium | reverse complement strand
TGGGTATATAATGCTATTAAATTAATCTCATCGACTGAGTAAGGGGGATGGCATGGCAAGACGTATAAAAATTAATTTACCTCTAATAGCAGTGTTCTCATTGATGATCGCACTACTCTTATTTTCGTGTATACCTGTAAGCCCGCAGCAAAAGAATGCGGCACAATTGCCGGTTATAGTGACCAAACCCGACCGTATGGTTTTCACTGTTGACCCTGGTAATACGGCTGTACTTGAACAGGTTATATCGGTGGTAAATGCAGGTGGTGGCGTGTTTAACTGGTCGATGAGCGATAACGTGCGCTGGCTGGCACTGCAAAAAATCTTGAGCGCCAGCGGATCTGAGAGCAGCATTAAGGTCGTGGTGGACGCATCGGGCATGGACCCTGGTGAATATACTGGTATTATCACGATCTCGGCGGAGGGAGCTGCGAACACCCAGGTCTACGTGCCTGTTGATTTAAACATTCTGAGGGCTGCCGGCGGGCAACCCATCACAGTCCAGACACCTCCTGCAGACCAGCAGTCGGCATCACCTCCAGGAAGTTCATCTATAGTATGGAACAACCAGAATGAATTTATGAGATATGCAACTACCAACGCCTGCGTTGTCAGCGGCAGCATCACCAATACCGATAAGCGCTGGTACCTGACGGATGTGAGTATAGCAGCTAAGTCGGGATCATCCGTCAATATAGCCAAAATGATCCCGCCTGGTGAGACCGTAGTGTACTACAGGTTTATACCCTGCTTCCAGCGGCAGGACGTAACCCTGCAATATAACTGGCAGGCTCCCTGACGAGTTCGGCAAATTCGGCCTGTCATTAAACAGCCTGCCTCGCTGCTCGGCCATTGGAAGTACTCCGTCAACCGACGGTACTAGTACTGTTTTATTATGGCGAATCATACCGGCCTGCCCCGAAAACAATACTTACAGCCGTTCCCTGTTTTTCGTAGCCGGGGCATAATATGTACATAAAGAAAATACTTATAAACAGGGGGTTAAGAAATGGAAAACAAAAGAAATTTCGCAGAGATACTGAGACAGGATAAAAGAGTAAGATTCCTGCTTGGCGGCATGGTCGCTGATGGCCTGGTACTGATCACCCTGGTAATCCTGGCAGCATTAATAGCCTTATAGGACATTATCAGCGGGTTTTGCGCTAAAAAGGCGGACTGGTGCCCGCCTTTTTTATTTTATATATGTGTCCGGTGCGTATAGTACTAAGGTCACAGACAAACCATTACCTTTACGCTATTGTTTAATTATAGATTGCGTAATAGAATAGTTGCAGGAGAAATAAAAAACCAGGAGTAAGAAAATGATTGCGAAAAAATCAATTTTCGGGATGGTGAAAACGGATTGGAAGGTCCAGACCCTCTTCTGGTCAATGTTAATCTGTATGGGATTGTTCATTTTTATGGCGGTGATTCTGAGCCGGTTCGTATAGCGGCTCTGTGATTCTCCAACGGCAAAGGGCGCCAGAGTATTGGCGCCCTTTTTTATTGCATTTATTTTTCCGCATCCACTTTATATAATTGCGAGCGATAGCGTGGCAATCCCAAGGTCGAAGATGTAAGGCTTGGCTTATGGCCTGGAGATCGCCACGTCGCTGCGAGGAGCGCAGCGACGAGTGTTTTCCTTATTGCTTGGAGCCTGGAACTTGAATATTGGAATTTGTTTTCAGCGGCTTTAACTCATCCGCAATAATTGAAAGCGCTTTAGGTCCCCTCCTCTGTATTTTGCCTCTGACCTCCAGCCAGCCGCAGCGGAAGAGCACCTTGCCGCACCTCTCCTGCACGTCATTAAACACGGTCACGTCGGCCACGCCGGTGCCGTCCTCGATGATGACGTAGACCACACGCTTGCCGCTGCGCGTCGGCGGCGTCTGGTAGCGGATGACCGACCCCGCGATCTTGATGGCCTGTCCGGCAGGGAGCGAAGGCAAATCTTTGATACGGGTGAAGCCGTTCTGCAGGTTGCAAAAGTCCAGCGGGTGAGCCGACAGGTCGAGCGATAGCAGCTCCCGCTCTGCCAGCAGGCTTTCTCTCTTGTCCGGACGCACCTGAAGGTACGTCCCTGCATTGGAAACTTCCGGACACACCTGAAGGTACGTCCCTACGTTCCTGCGCTTGAACTGCAGCAGGGCAGGTATCTCGGCGAGCATCCCTTTGCGGCTGCCGAAGGCATCGAGGGCTCCCACCTTTACCAGGTTCTCCAGCGCGGGCTGGCTGGCGTCCACGCGCAGGACGAAGTCCCGCAGTGAGGTGAACCTGCCCTTCTCCCTTTCCTGAAGTATGGAGGCGATGGCCTCACCCGTGATGCCCTTGACCTGTCCCAGGCTGACGCGTATGGCGCCGTCCTCGACGGTGTAACACTCGCAGGACCTGTTTACATCCGGCGGCAGCACGGCTACGCCGCAGCGGCGGGCATCGGCCGCCAGCACGCGCGGCGGATAGTAGCCCATGGGCTGGTTGGAGAGGATGGCGGCGAAGAACTCGGCCGGGTAGTGGCACTTGAGCCACAGCGTCTGGTAGGAGAGCACGGCATAGGCCACGGCATGCGCCTTGCAGAAGCCATAAGCGGCGAAGGCCGCCAGTTGTTCGAAGACCTCCTCAGCCACGCCGCGCTTGACGCCCTTCCTCATGGCGCTGTTGATGAAGGAGAGGTGCATCTTTTCCATCTCCCCGCTGGTGCGGTCGTGCGTCATGGCGCGCCGGAAGCCGTCGGCCTCGGCATAGCTCATGTCTGCCAGGTCGTGCGCCACGCGCAGCACCTGCTCCTGGTAAAGGATGACGCCCAGCGTCTCCGCCAGCGCACCTTTTAGACCCGGGTGCAGGTAGCTAACCTGTTCCCTGCCATGGCGGCGGGCGAGGTAGACCTTGTCCATGCTGGACTTGAGCGGCCCCGGGCGCACCAGTGACAGGGAGATGATGATGTCATCGAAGCTTTGCGGCAGCAGCCGGCCTGCCATCTCGCGCTGCGCCGGCGATTCAAGCTGGAAGACGCCGATGGTCCTGCAGTCGCGCAGCATGGCGAAGGGGGCAGGATCATCGCGCGGGATATTGTCTATGTCTATCTCGATGCCGCGGCCATCTTTCACGCTGCGGACGGCGTCCTCGATGACCGTTATGGTGGGCAAGGCCAGCAGGTCCATCTTGACCAGCCCCAGCCTCTCGATATCGTCCTTGTCGTACTGGCTGATGATGTCGCCGCCGCTGGATGGTTCGAGGGGAACCAGGTCGCAGAGTCTTCCATCGCCGATGAGCAGCCCACCCAGGTGCACGGAGAGGTGCCTGGGGAAGCCGCCGATGGCGGCGCAGAGGCTGAAGAACTCCTTGAGCTCCTGCCTTTTGTATACGGAACTGTCCCTGAGCTCCGGCAGCGTCTCAGCCTGCTCCATCAGCTTTGAGGCGGAGAGATAATGGATGCCCTTACAGGCTTCCTCGATGGTTGCCTGCGGCACCTGCAGCGCCTTGCCGGCGTCACGTATGGCGCCGCGCGCCATGTAGGTGTTTATGGTTGCCACGCAGGCGACGTTATCTGCGCCGTATTTCTGGTAAATGTAGTCACGCACCTCGTCTCGCCGCTCGCGGTCGATGTCCAGGTCGATATCAGGGGGCTCGTTTCTCAGGGGGTGCATGAAACGTTCGAAGAGAAGGTTGTAATGGATGGGGTCGGCGATGCTGATTTCCAGTGCGTAGACCACCAGGCTGTCCACGGCGCTGCCGCGCGCCTGGCAGCGTATGCCCCGCGCCCTGGCCCAGCGCACGATATCCCATACCACCAGGAAATAGCTGCAGAAGCCGAGCTTTCCGATGGTAGCAAGCTCCATCTCCAGGCGGGCGCTAATATCCGGCGTCAGGCTACCGTACTTCCTTTCTGTGCCCGCGTAAGCCAGCCTGCGCAACAAGCAGGGAGCGGTTTCGCCTTCGGGAAGTTCGAATTTGGGGAAATGCGCTTTGCCCAGCTCAAGTTCAAGGTTGCAGCGTGAAGCTATCTCTAGGGACATGCCAGTAGCGCCGGGGAAGTCTTTGAAGAGGCGTTCCATCTCGGCGGGCGACTTGAAATACTGTTCAACAGTGCGCGGGCCGGGTAAATGTGAGACGGGCACGATGAGGTCAATGGCATTGAGCAGCTCCCTGATGCGGTAATCCCGCATCTCGAGGTAGTGGACATTGTTGGTCGCCACCGCCGGGATGCCCTGCTCGTGGGCGAAGCTGGCTAACATATAGCACAGGGGCGTCCCCTCTTTCGAAGGGTAGCGGCTAAGCTCGATAAAAAAATCGTCACCAAAGACCTCGCGGTAGAATCCGGCAGCCAGCGCAGCGCCGTGCTGTTCGCCTTTGCGCAGCAGTGAAGGCACCTCGCCGAGCCTGCAGCCGGAGAGGGCGATGAGGCCATCACGGTGCCTGGCCAGCAGGTCGCGTGCGGCGGCAGGTTTATCTCCACGCTGGCTGCAGTGCATGACGGTGAGCAGGCGGCAGAGGTTTGAATAGCCTGACATGTCCTTGCAGAGGAGGGTAAGGTGGTAGCCGCCTTCCAGGTCTATCTCGGTGCCGATGACGGGCTTGATGCCCAGCGCTTTCGCTTTATCGTAGAACCTGATGGCGCCGCTGAGGCGGTTGTGGTCGGTGAGAGCGAGTGCAGGCATGCCGAAGTGTTTTGCCTTCTCGACAAGGTCTGCCGGGCTGGCGGCGCCGTCGAGGAAGCTGTAATAGGAATGGACGTGAAGGTGTACGAATGACATGGCTGATGCCCCGCAAAATCAGTCGAGAAGGCGATACAGGAACCAGTCGGAGTCGCGCTTGCAGAGTTCGTAGATGCCGGCCCTCTGGCATTCTGCGCTGACGCGGATAAGCACCTTCACGGGTTCCCCATTCCACCACTCAGAAGGCTCGCGCCACCAGGAGAGGATTTCTATCACCCGGTAGAGGCGCTTGCGCCAGATGAAAGCGGTCGGCCCGGACTCCTTGCTCACGTGGACGGTTATGGGCTCGTCGATAAATTTAGTCACCTCACATCACCCCCTTCCCCATAGGGTGCATCCAGATTATAGTAGAACATATGTACTAATGTCAAACAGTGGATGGCGGGGTGATGGTGTAATTGCGAACGGGAGGCGTAGGGGTGGGTTTGAAAACCCGCCCTTTTTTATTTCGTGTTGCGAGCGATAGCGCGGCAACCGGGGGAAGCATGTCATTAGCGCAGCGCGGCAATCTCATGATCGAAGGCTCGACTTAAGTGCCGTGAGGTCGCCATGTCGCTGCGCTCCTCGCGATGACATATAATAACCTGTATGACTGTTTTCATAATCAAAGCTGCAGCATTTGTGGCCTTATCCGCTTTTATCACATGGTTTTCGTGGAAACCGCTGCATGATGTCCGTTCTCACGGGTTCTACCGTTTCTTTGTCTTTGAGTCCATCCTGGCGCTTATCCTTCTGAACGTGGATTACTGGTTTCGCGATCCATTTTCGCCACTCCAGATCGTCTCCTGGCTTCTGTTGATTGTGGCGCTCCTTCTCGCAATACACGGGTTTTACCTGCTGCGTGTAATCGGGAAGCCCTCCGGCGATTTTGAACAGACGACGGTGCTGGTCAAGCGGGGAGCGTATAAATATATACGGCATCCGCTTTACAGTTCATTATTATTTCTGGCGTGGGGCACGTTGTTTAAGGATGTGTCCCTTCCCGGCGCTTTACTGGTTCTCGTGGCGACGGTTTTTCTGGTATTGACCGCGAGAGCGGAGGAAGCGGAAAACAAGGAAAAATTTGGTTCGGCGTATGCCGATTATATGAAAGGAACCAGGATGTTTATCCCCTTCATTTTTTAGCCGGTGAAAAACACTTTAAAGTACCGGTTTTCCGCATACCTCGTCGCACCAGCAGGTCAGGCTGCCTTCCATGAATTTTACATCCTTGAAACCTGCTCCTTTGAGTGTGCAGGCCGCCTGGTAGGCGCGGCCGCCCCTGCGGCACGTCACTACTATCTCTTTGCCTTCGGGAAGTTCTTCCATTCCTTTGTAAAGCTCTGGTTGCGGGAGAAGCCTGACCTGGGGCGCCTCTATCCTGGTGGCTTCCCATTCCGGCCTGCTCCTTACATCGAGCAGCACGAAATCCTCTTTTTTATCCAGTTTTTCTTTTACCTCGGAAGGTTTTATTCCCTGCGTTCTGCCTTCCAGCTTATTGCGTACCAGATTGGCGGCATGGTGCAGGACATCGAGGGCGGAGTTGTAAGGCGGAGCATAGGCGAGATCGAGGTCCGCCAGCGCATCCACCGTCATGCCGGCGGTTATCGCCGTCGCCAGCACATCTATCCTTTTAATTACATCGCCAGGACCTGTTCCCTGGCCGCCAAGTATGCGGTGTGTCTTCGCATCGACAATGAGTTTAATGATTATTTCCCTGGCTCCCGGATAGTATCCCGGCTTGTCCAGCCCGGGCACCACGCCGGTAACTACCTCATAGCCCGCCTCTTTAGCCTGTTTCTCGCCTGTACCTACCCTGCCCACGTTGAAGTCGAAGACTTTCACGCAGGCAGTGCTTACGACACCGGGGAATTTTTCCGCGCCGTCGGTTATATTTGTACCGATAACGCGGCCGTGCCTGTTGGCGGTAGACCCCATGGGAACGAATACCCTCTGCCCGGTAAGAAGGCTCACATTAGCTATACAGTCGCCGCCGGCATAGATATCCGGGTCACTGGTCTGCAGGTAATCGTTGACAACGATGTCGCCGAAGGGGCCGATCTGAAGCCCTGCCTCTTTTGCCAGCTTCGAATCGGGGCGGACGCCGATGGCCAAAATGGCGATATCGGCTTCAATGGTTTCTTTGTCGGTTAATGCGCGCCGCAGCCTGCCGTCCTCACCTTCGAAGCGTACTATCTTCTGCCCAAGCTTGAGGACAACCCGCTTGCTCTTCAAGTGGTTGGCAAGCAGGCCGGCAACTTCGTCATCTAGCAGCGCCGGCAG
>CAYLRS010000080.1:0-6991 GCA_964385895.1 uncultured Dehalococcoidales bacterium | reverse complement strand
CAGCTAACTTCTTGACTTTTGGTGGCCTTGGGTTCTCTTCCAGCGATGAAATAGCCTTGACGACGGCCTCGTATTCCTGGCCAGCAAGCGCATTCAAATCCTTTTGTGCAGAGAGTCGTAGCTTAACCTCGTAGCTCAATCCTTATGTGTTCTCTCCTTCCGCTGGCGCTGATAATCCTTCCAGCTAATCGTATCCTCGGCGTTTGCCAGGGCCCGCAATGACGTAGTTGGGCCGTTCCCAATGACGTCTCAGGTAAGTCGCAATGATTTGATAGGATAGCGATATCCCTGCTCTGCTATACTTTTAGCATGGCAGAGCTTTCACGTCTGGTGCTGATAATAGCGGTGACCGTGTTTGTCTCTTCTTTACCGCTCGAAGGCTGCTCAATGCCCGCTCCGCAGGCAACCGTTCCCCCATCAGATAATATAAGCCCGGTTGTTCCCGAAAAGAAGGCATGGCCACGCATCAATTCTTTTACAGCCAGCGCTGTGAATATCAAGCCGGGGGAGAATGTAACTCTCACGTGGGACGTTTCGGATGCCAGTGTAGTGACAATAGATGCCGGTGTAGGAACGGTGCGGGGATCAGGTTCGGTAAACGTATCGCCGCAGAAGACAACGAAATATATTCTAACTGCGGCGTCTGACAGCGGCATGGCGCAGGGCTGGGTGACCATAGAAGTGGCATCAAAGTCAAAAATAATGCCCGACCTGGTGATAACGGGCATAACCTATAACAGCGGGCTGCTCTATTACACGGTCAAGAATATAGGTGGAGCTGATGCTGGTCCCGGCAATACCTACCTTTACGACTTGAGCCATATGCACCGGGACACAAGCTGGGTGGACGGTCTGACGGCGGGGGAGGAGAAGACGCTGCCCTTCACAAACTACGATTATAAGGGCACGGAGATCACGGTCTGCGCCGACGGCGGCAACGATGTTACCGAAGCCAACGAGGACAACAACTGCTTCGTGCCCACCTTCGGCTTCCGCTTCAATTACGATTTTTCGCAATACGCTTCCCGCGCCAACTGGAGAAGCAGCGCTGGCAGGGTAATGTCCCCTGCACCGGAAGACAGCAAGGACGGCGCTGCCTTTAAAGCTAATTCAGTAATCGCCGAGGATGGCAACACTTACCCCAACGCGCTGGAGATGGTGCCACCGTACTCCAGCTACGGATGGATTGAGGGGTTGTTCGGCGAGTGGCAGGAGTCATGGCAGGCCGGAGGGTATATGTTGCCATTAGAGATACCCCATAACACCAGGTTCACGGCAAAGGTGGGACTTACACAGAATGCCGGGGGCAGCAAGGGCGTTACCTTTATGGTAGGCCTGATGGAAGGGAGCAACTATATTGGGTGGTGGCCCGGCGTCAAGGCTTATTATGACGGCAAGCTCGATTCTATGGAAATAGACCTGTCACCCTATGCCGGCAGGAAAGGTATCCTGGTGCTGCGGGTAGAAGCCGGCGCCGACCCTGATAAGAACTACGCGCTGTGGATAGATGCGAAGCTCACGCAGTAGGACGCACGGCCTCCTCAAACATGGGAGCCACAACACTCCGTGCCTTGCATAACATATTTCTATACCCTCGCTACAAACCTCTCAACATACCCCACGACATGAATCCATTGTTTTAAATAGAACAACTGTACTATTATGATTAATCATGGTTGAGTTACTTAGATTTGCGCTGGAGAGGGAAAGGTACGATGCGGCGGCCTATGCCATCGTGTACGGGCTTCTCAGGGTGAAAAAGCATGGTAAAAAAGCAAAACGGAAAAACCGTAAAGCGCGGGTTCTACGGGCCCGCCCTGGATGAAACCTCCCTGCTGATGCTGGAGGAAGCTTCAGGCATCGAGGGACTGGACCAGGAGATAGCCCTGCTGCGCCTCAAGCTGCGGGACCTTGTCAGGAACTCCCCCGAGAAATATGATCTGCATCTCAAGGTGGCCACCACCATTGCCAACCTGGTGAAGATTCGCTACAGCATCTCCAAAGAGCAGAAAAAATCCCTGCGGGTAGCCATCACAAAGGTCCTCACGGAACTGGCCATACCCCTGGGGGTGAAGGCATTTATAAAATAAATTCTAATATCTAATTACTAAATCCTAAACAAATACAAAACACAAATGATCAAATACCAAAACGTTTTGAGTTTCGAATTTTTATATTGTTTAGAGTTTAGATATTGGGATTTAAGATTTTCTCATGCAGCTTCGTCTTTACCAGAACGAAATAGCGCGGGCCGTGCTGGACAGCATAGAGCATAACCGTGGCCTGACCTTCTCCGTGGAGATCGCCCGCTAGGGCGGCAAGAACGAGCTTTCCGCCCACCTCGAAGTCCTGCTGCTGACCATGTTTATGGCCAGGGGCGGCAGCGCGGTGAAATGTTCACCCACCTTCAAACCTCAGACCGTCATCTCCATGATGCGCCTCAAACAAAGGCTGGACGACTTCGGCTTCGATGGCATCTGGACGACCGAGATGGGCTATATCATCAGGCTGGGCGCCGCCCGCCAGGTCTTTCTCTCCGCCGAAGAATCTTCCTCTGTAGTCGGCCATACGGCGGATATCCTGCTCGAGATTGACGAGTCGCAGGATGTGAGCAAGGAGAAGTACACCAAGGAGTTCCGCCCCATGGCTTCCTCGACCAACGCCACCACCGTTCACTACGGCACCACCTGGGACGATAGCACGCTGCTGGAGGAAATCAAGCAGTCCAATCTGGAACTGGAAAAGAAGGACGGCATCCAGAGACACTTCCGCTGCGACTGGCAGGAGGTGGCAAAATACAACCCCGACTACCTTGCCTTCGTGGAGGCCGAGCGTGACAGGTTGGGCCATGACCATCCCCTCTTTCTCAGCCAGTATGCCCTGCTGCCCGTGCGCAGCGGTGGCGGCTTCATCTCGCCCCAGCACATCGCGCAGGTCAAAGGACATCATCCCCGGGCGCATAGCCGGGATGGGCGTGGGAGGATTTATGTGGCCGGCATAGACATCGCCGGCGAGTCCGAGGCCGGCGAAGACCTCGCGCTTACCATGCGCGGCAGGGACGCCACGGTTATCACCATCGCCGAGGTCAGTTTTCCACATGAAGATACCCTTAGCCGTGAACCGCTTATCAACGTTGTGGAACATTACTTCTGGGTGGGGAAGAATCACGCGGAGCTTTACCCGCAGGCAGTGGACATCTTAAAGAACGTATGGAACTGCAGCCGTGTGATCGTGGATGCCACGGGCATCGGGGAAGCGGTAGCATCCTTTTTAAGAAAGGCGATGGGAAGCCGAGTGGTTCCGTTTAAATTCACCCAGGCCTCCAAGTCGACGCTGGGTTTCAACTTTCTGGCCGCGGTGAACTCAGGCCGGCTTAAAATCTACTCAGGCGATGGCTCGGAGGATTACCGCGAACTGATGTTTGAACTGGAGCGCGCGAAGAGCATCTGCCGCCCTAACCAGACGCTAAATTTTTTCGTCGACCCCGCAGAGGGGCACGACGACTATTTGATGAGCCTGGCTTTATGCGTGGAAGCAGCTTCCAGGTTAATTCCGTGTAAAGCTGTGGGAACGGTAAGAGAGTAAATTCCAAATACTAAATTCCAGGCTCCAAACGATAATTAAATACTAAACAAATTCAAAGCCCGAACACATTTCTCTCACGTAGGGGCGGGTTTTCAAACCCGCCCGCTAAGCATGCCGGTTGAGATTCACATCCGGTTCATTCGTTAATTTTAAATTGGAATTTTGCTGATTACGTTCCAATAAAAAAGGAGCGGCTTTGGCCGCTCCTTTTTGTTTTCGTAAGGGTTGGTATCAGATCAGGCTGGGCAAGCCCTTGGCTGCGTCTTCCATATCGCGCAGGCGGCCCGTGGTCTCCTTCAGGCGGTCCTTCTGCGTTGAAGCAAAGGCCGAAGCCCTGTCGTAGTAGTCCCTGATCTTCTGCACGAAGGCAAGCTGGGAGAAGATGATGGTGACGTCCACCGTGCCCCTGTCCCTGGGGAAGTCGCCGGCGCGGATGACAGCGTTCTCGGCAAGCTCGCGCAGGTAATCGCCCAGCCCCTTGGCAATGTCCATGCTCATCTCCTTGGTAGGAGCGGCCAGGAGGTAGAGGGCACGGCCGGCATCCTCCGGGTTGAGGGCTATGGAAAGCTCGCTGACGGCGGCGTCCATGGCCTGCATCGCCCTTAAGGTCTCACTGCCCTTTTCGCGGAAATTGACCGTGGCGAGCTCCCAGGGGAAACGGAAGCCCCTCGGTATATCGGTTTTGCCCACACCGATGGCGGTCCAGCCATCAATGGACTGCATGATATCGCCGGCGTCCATCGTTTTCGCACCGACGGAACGGTGGTGGGTAACCTCACCCGCGCACATCAGGTCGTAGAACGGATCCACGATCTGGCGGTTGATCCGTATCAGGTTCATGGCAAGGCTGGCATCCTTGCGCACGTAGCGCTGGTTGTCAGCCAGAAAAACCCCGTCTGCCACGGAATGGATGGATTTCAAGCAGGTAGCGGTGTTATAAACGCTCCTGAGCTCGGCAACCTCTTCGTGCTCGAAGGGCAGCACGCACAGGGAATAGACCGGTTTGCCGATGTAGCGCTCCTTGAGCATCTGGGCGATGATGGAGATGGCTCCCGAGCCGGTGCCGCCGGCCGTGCCTGCAATCAACAGGAAAGCGTGTGTCTGGTAGAAGAGAGGGGAAGTCCTCACGGCGTCGATAACCTTATCGCCGTCTTCCCTGGCGAGTTCGGCGCCCATTTCATTGACCTTGCCCACGCCGTGGCCCCAGGTCTTGCGGCCGCCGATAAGTATGCGGTGCATGTAATCGGAGCCTATATTAGTCAGTCCGGTCAGGTCAGTCTGGTCCGTGTTCACAGCGAAGACGCCGGTAACGATGGTGGTGCCCCTCTCGCTGCGGGCCCTATGTCCCAGGCGGGCAAACTCATCGGCTACGCGGGAACCGCACTGCCCCAGCCCGATAATCATTAATTTCATTCCTGTATTACCTCGCTTAAATAATTATTTTGAACGTAGTTATCCGATATAAATTAAAATCATATTATAGCCATCGGATTTTTTTGTCAAGGTTTTACGACTCGGATGACCAGCCGCCACCCTTGCTGATGGCTCGTATGCGCCATACCACGACAGCTACGATGGCGATAACGACCAGGCCTATCAGCGCAGGCCAGATAAAATCGAAGCCGGTGATCATGAGGAGCTGGGACTGGCTCCACTCGCTGGCGTTGCCCGCGCCGTCGCTGGCCCTGACCCTCCAGTAGTACTCACCCTGCCCGGGCCTCTCGCCGGCAGACATCGTGTATTGAGGTTTATCCAGGTTTTCCTTGCGAACAACCGATCCTGAGAAATCAGCTTTCTGGCTTATTTCGAGGGAGTAAACCACGCCGCTGGGGTCCTCGACAACCGACCATCTGAACTCTATGGGCTTGGTGTCGAAAAGGCTGAACTTGGCGCCGGTCTCCGGTGATATGGGTTTGGGCGCCTGTGGGGCGGCGGACTCGATGGTGAACGTGGTGGAAGCAATGGCCTGCGTCGAGTCGCTGACCGTTATTAAATGGCTGCCTGAGCCACTGGCCGGCGGCTTGAAGGTGGTGCTGAAGCTGCCCTTGGAGTCGGTGGTGGCGCTGCTGGTTATTATCTTTGAATCATAGGTAATGCTGAGCGGCTGGTTGGCGCCCAGGCCGCTCCCGCTGAGTATGGTATTTTCGCCCACGGCGCCGCTGTTGGGGTTGATGTTCACCTCGGGCGTGATGACTACGGTGTAATCAGTAACATCATCCGCCCTGGTAGCGTCCCCGAAGGAATCGACGATGTGCTCGCCCCTGGTGGCGGCGGGCACCGCGAATTGCGTTGACCAGGAGCCGTGGGCATCGGCAGTGATGCCCCCTGCTACCTGCATGCCGTCAAATGTGACCCTGATATTGGCCTCGTTCTCCTGGAAACCCACGCCGCTCAAGAAGAGCGTGTCACCCATGTTGATCACGTCGCCGAGTCTGCCCGTGGCCTGCTCAACTTTTATGCCGGGCGATACGGTGAAGGACGCGTCCGGCACGTCCTCCAGTAAAGTGGTCGCGCCCCTGGCATCTATCTTATGCAGGCCTTTGGAAGAGGCTGGAACCGAGAATGATGATGCCCATGAGCCGCTAAGGTCGGCCGAGATATTGGTTTTTACCACCACGTCATCATATATTACAGCTATATTAGTCTCGGCGCCACCGAAGCCGGCACCTGAAACGCTGACCACCCTGCCTACCCAGCCGGCGGTCGGATTAATGCTCATGGAGGGGCTAACATTAAAAATCTGCTCCTTTGCCTCCTTTGCCGGTGTGTTTGTCCCGCCGGTGCTGATGGGGTGGTTGCCCCTGCTGCTGGCAGGTATCTTGAGCGTGTAAAGCCAGCTTCCGCTGGCATTCGCCTCGATGCCGCTGGCGGCGGGGTTACCGTCGAAGAGTATCTTGATGCCCGCCTCGCGGGCGTCGAAGCCGTTGCCCTGGACGGATACAGTAGAGCCAACGGGGCCCTTCTTCGTGCCCAGGTACAGAGAAGCCAGGACGGTGAACTCCTTCTGGAACGTCCTGCTGCCGATTTTTAGCGTGACCACATGCTTGCCCCTCGGCGCTTGCGGCACTTTGAACGAGATAGGCTGGCAGCCACTCGTGGTGACCGTCCCCTGGGTGATGAGCTGGTTGCCCTCACCCCAGTAAAGGAAATAATCCCCCGTTCCATACTGGCAAAAAGAGGGTATCTTAACATCCGAGCCGACTGTCCCCTGCGTAGTATCGAGAGTAAGTGATTCTGCGTATGCTGGAACTGGCAGGGAAAGTATGGCCAGGACGGTGAGGATCAGTAAGGCAGCCAGAACCTTTACTTTCATCAGTTTACCCTCCAGTTTGATTTTACGCTTATGATAACACAAATCTCCCCAAAGGCATATTTAAAAACCTTTCCTGTGTCATTGCTTTAAGCA
>CAYLRS010000079.1:0-6998 GCA_964385895.1 uncultured Dehalococcoidales bacterium | reverse complement strand
TAAACATTAGGTGTAGTCTCATCACTCATTTCCTTCCTCCTAAACTAGCGTAATAACCCTCGACGTGGGGTTTCATCCAGCCAGTATGTTCAAACATGAAAAACTGGGCCAGCTCGACCTTCCCCTGGATATGCAGGTGGCATCTCTGGCAGAGTATAACGCAGTTACTCAATGAAGTATCACCACCCAGCTCAGCGGGCTTCTTGAAGTGAGTGTAACCCTGGCCTGATAGTTGCTCACCGCAATGGGCGCAGGTCGCCTTTTGCCTTACCCTTGCCTTAACCTTGATGTCTTGCGTGAATTCCTTGGGACTCATAGGTTTACAAATCAGCTAAATCTTAGCCCTGCCAGTTTACTTAAATTTAAGCACAAACTTTTACTCATTTCAATAAATTGTCTTTAATCTCTTCCTCTATAGTAACCATAATTTCGGGTATCCTGGATTGTATTTCTTTGGAAAGTTGGAGGCCATGAGAAGTATCAAGTGGTTCTATACCGATAATCACTACTTTGCGTGGCTCTATACCGAGCTTTTTCATCATTTTAAGGTGGTCAAGAACTCCCAGTCCATGCAGCGATGCTGGAATATCATCAGCCATATGCGACTCGTCGATTTCCAGTCTGTAAACGGAGCCGGGTTCACCACCGCCTCTTAAAGCATCTACGATGATTAGCTTGTCAATGTTGGCATCGACCAGTGATAGTAAATCAGGCGAAGTGCCGCCGTCGATGATATCTACCCCCGCGTAGCTGCCACTTGTTTGTATTTCCTGAATAACATAGATGCCGATGCCGTCATCACGGCAAAGGGGATTCCCTATACCTAGGAGAGTTATCCTGGGCCTACTTTCATTCATGCATTCAGCATATCCGCGGTAGTATCTCGCCGGTAGGCATGTCAACTATGCGCGAGGAACCTATCCTGGTCTTCATCACCACCCTGCCGCGGTGCTCGTCAGTTACCTCGCCAATAACAGCAGCCTGTTTTGCATACCTGTTGTTTTTCATGGCTGCGAGTACCTTTTGCGCATCTCCAGGTGCCACAACTGCCACCAGCTTGCCCTCGTTGGCTATGTAGAGGGGGTCGAGTCCCAGAAGCTCGCAGGCGCCCCTGATGCCATCATGAACAGGTAGGCTATTTTCTATGATGTTGATTCCTACGTTGGATTGTCTGGCGAATTCGTTAAGAGTAGCGGCCAGCCCGCCCCTGGTCGGATCGCGCATACAGTGTATGTCCCGGCTTGCTGAGATCATTTCAACGACGAGCGTGTTCAGCGGTGCACAGTCGCTGGAAACAGGCACGGAAAACTTAAGTCCTTCACGCTGGCTCATCACGGCGATGCCGTGCTCGCCGATGCCCCCGCTGAGAATTATTTTATCTCCTGCCCGGGCATTGGAGCCGGATATAGCGAGGTCCTCCTGGACAACGCCAATCCCTGCTGTATTAATGAAGAGCTTATCAGCCTTGCCGTGGTTGACTACCTTGGTATCGCCGGTAACTATCTGCACGTGCGCCTCGTCAGCGGTCTCTTTTATTGAAATTATTATTTTCTTGAGCGCTTCCATTTCGAGTCCCTCTTCGATGATCAGGGAGAGGCTCAGGTACATGGGGACTGCGCCGCTCATGGACAGGTCGTTGACCGTGCCGCACACGGCTAGCCTGCCGATATCGCCTCCCGGGAAAAATATGGGGTTGACCACGTAGCTGTCGGTGGTGAAGGCCACTCTGCCTGAAAGCTGGAAAACGGCGGAGTCATCCATGCGTGACAGGATCGGGTTATTGATAGGCGGGCACAGTACTTTTTCCAGCAGGTCGTGGCTCAGTTTGCTGCCGCTGCCGTGGGCTAATAGGATTTTATCAGTCATTAAAATCTCCATACTGGTAATAGGCGGCGCAGCTGCCCTCGGAGGATACCATGCAAGGGCCGACCGGATTCTCGGGTGTGCAGGCCCTTTTGAAGAGTCTGCAGTCAACAGGCGTTCTGACACCGCGCAGTATCTCGCCGCAGATGCAGCCCCTGGCTTCCTTCACCGGGACTGGCTCGATTT
Source organism: uncultured Dehalococcoidales bacterium (assembly GCA_964385895.1). GTDB lineage: Bacteria > Chloroflexota > Dehalococcoidia > GIF9 > UBA5629 > CAYLRS01. The sequence goes on along the minus strand of CAYLRS010000079.1, from coordinate 4,949 downwards.
TAAATACCCTGTCGGCATCGAACCTGGCAAACCCATTCTTGAGCTTCAGCCCGCTCATGGGTATGGTTCCCAGCCCGCGCCATACAGCGCCCCTGATATCGAATGTACTTTGCATCAATTCAAGTGCCTTTATATTGCCCTCTGGCTTGACGCCGCGCGTATAGGCTATTTCGACGTGCGGGTTGCCGCTTTCTATTTGCTCCACCAGCATTTCAATTGATTGCAGGATGTCGATGGGTTCGAATCCTGAGACGACGCAGGCAACCCCGTGATCCCGTGCGAAAGGTTCGTAAAAATGAGTGCCGATGATGGCGCTTACATGGCCCGGGCAAATGATGCCGTTCAATTTGATCTCGCCCAGTTCCAGCAAAGCTTTCATCGCGGGTGGTGTGAGCTTTAACAGGCAGATGGTGTGAAAGTTCTTTATGTTCTCTTTCTCGGCCTGCGATATCGCAGCAGCTACAGTCGGAGCCGTGGTCTCGAAGCCAATCCCTATGAAGACAACCGATTGCTGAGGATTATCCCTGGCTATCTTGAGGGCATCCTGCGTGGAATAGATTATTCTTATATCACAGCCCTCGGCGCGTGCCTGTTGCAGGCTGGAATCGCTGCCCGGCACCTTCAGCATGTCGCCGAAAGTGGTTATGATCACGCCCGGCATTTTTGCCAGGGCTATGGCCTTATCGATATCTGTATTGGCAGTGACGCAGACGGGGCAGCCGGGGCCTGAAAGCATCTCTATGGTGGGAGGCAGCATCTGACGGATACCGTTGCGCATGATGGCTACGGTGTGCCCGCCGCAGAATTCCATCAGCCTGGCAGGTCTGGTGGAAATGTTGGCTATCTTATGAGATAGCTTCCGGGCGAGGCCGGCATTGCGGAACTCGTCAATGAACCTCATCAAGTAGTTATTCTACTTGAAGCTTATCGTATTCTACAAACCATGCCGGCAGGCATGTATATTTAGCGCCAGGAAGCCAATCCCGTGTCTGTGCAATCGGTGCGGGTGATGCGTGTTTGATTGCTGCCGTCGGCATCCATAATATATATTTCACCATTGTCGTTGGTGCAATCGCGCTTGGAATAAAATACGATTTTATTTCCATCCGGGGACCAGGCCGGGTACTTATTATCCACGTAGCTATTGGTGAGCCGGGTACGTGCCGTGCCGTCAGCGCTCATGGTGTAAATCTCAAAATTACCATTTTCATTGGTCTGGAAGGTGATTTTCTTTCCGTCGGGAGACCAGGCCGGGAAGGTATCGGTCTGGGTGTTGGAAGTAAGCCTTAGCTGGTTCGTCCCGTCGGCGTTCATTACATATATCTCGGGGTTGCCATCGCGGTCGCTCTGGAAGGCAATCTTGCTGCCGTCCGGGGACCAGGCCGGTGCTGCGTCATCGGCAGAATTGTTGGTAATGCGCTTTTGGCCGCTGCCGTCGGCATCCATGACATATATCTGCTCGTTGCCGTCACGGTCGGTGGTGAAGACAATTTTTGCGCCATCGGGAGACCATGCGGGCAGTGAATCATTGGCGGTATTATTTGTCAGCCTGGCCTGGTTGCCTCCGTCTGCATTAATAACATAAATTTGTTCATTGCCGTCCCTGTCCGAATAGAAGGCTACTTTTGTGCCGTCGGGCGACCATTTCGGGAATCGGTCTGCGCCGATTTTATTTTTAGTCAAGCTGGTGAAGTTTCTGCCTTCGGTGGTACAGGTATATAGCTGGGCGCCGCCTGCAGCGGCACTCCCGGAAACGAACACGAGTTTCCCCATGTTTAAAGCGGACGCGTTAGGTTTCTCGCTGGCAGGCTTTTGTACTGACCCGCTGGTTTTATTTTCGGAAGGCGAGGTCGGTAATATTGGAGTGCTTTTGGTCGGCTGTGAAGTATCAGACGGGGGATTAGGCGGGACCTGTGCCGGTTGGGAAGCACAGCTCAGGCTCAAAGTGCCCAGGGTAATCAGGGCCACAGTGGAGATGGCAATGAACCGTGTGAATGACACAATCGGCCTCCTTAATAACCGAAAATAATACACTGCCGGGCAGTAACGGGCTTACAATAGGATTTACGCTAGCCTATTAACGCGAAAGCTCATCCGCTTCAACCATACGCTCAAGCAGGTTGAGGGTTTCCTCAGCCTCGTCCTCGTTGAGGACGTTGATGGCATAACCGGTGTGAAGCAGCACGTAGTCGCCCAACCTGGCCTCGGGCGTCAGCGCAATGCTCACTGTGCGGCCAACACCACCGATGTCAACTTCGGCCTGGTCGCCTTCGATAGATGTTATTCTTACCGGCACTGCAAGGCACATGGTATATTGAGTATAGCTTAAAGGATGCTGTATAAACAAGATACGAAATAAAAACGGGCGGGTTTGAAAACCTGCCCCTACTCCGATCGGGGGATTGCTTCGCTAACGCTCGCAATGACAACCCCTGCACGAAGGGGCGTACATTTATGTTCGCCCGAATAATTTGTTGGCAACTACTGCCTGCCCCAGCGAGATGCCGCCGTCGTTGCAGGGCACCTGCTTATGAATCAGTACAGTAAAACCGGCGCAGCGCAGTTGATCCAACGTTTTGGCGAGCAGTAACCGGTTTTGAAAGCAACCGCCGCTGAGCGTCACCGTTTTTAATCCTGCCTGATCCTTTATCCTGAGGCAGACATCCCTGGCCATAGCGGCTACCGTGTTATGGAACCTCATGCTGACGATCGATGCATTGCATCCTTTAATTAAATCATCGGCGACGGCCGCGATAAGGTCGTGAAGCAAAACTATATTATAGTCATCCTGCGAGATAACGGAGAACGGGTATGAACCCTGTTCCGCATTTGCATCGTATGCCCTCATCTCCATCTCGATAGCCGCCTGCGCCTCGTAATCGATAGTGCCGCGTATCCCCGCCATGGCCGATACGGCATCGAACAGCCTGCCCATGCTGGATGTCAGAGGCGAGTTTATCCCCGATAGGATCTGCTGCTTGACAAGCTCTATCTCGACCCTGTCGATGCTATTGATGAAGCCGAGCCGGCTGCCCGGTGCGTTTTCCCCCAGCAGAGCCAGTATATAGGCCAGCGCTATGCGGTACGGCTTCTTAATGGCTGTTGAGCCGCCCGGCAGCGGCAGGTACTCAAGCTGGCCTACGCGTTTGAAGCCCTTGTAGTCAGCGACCAGGAACTCGCCGCCCCAGATGCGCCCGTCGCTGCCGTAGCCGCTGCCGTCGAAGGCGAGGCCAATTACGGGTTGCTCCACCCCGTTATCCGCCATGCAGGAAACAATGTGCGCGTGATGATGCTGCACCGCAACGGACCTGATATTGCTCTTTTCAACCTGCTCCAGGGCGTATTTATTGGGGAGGTATTCGGGGTGCATATCGTAAGCTATGATCGCGGGCTCAATGCGGAACAGCTTTTTATAAAGCTCCACCGTGCGTTCGAAGTGCTCCATGGTTTCCAGGCTCTCCATATCGCCGATGTGCTGGCTGACGAAGGCGTGGTTATCGCGGGTCAGGCAGAAGGTGTTCTTCTCCTCGGCGCCGCAGGCCAGAATCTGCGGGGCTTCAAAAGTAAGCTGTACCGGGTAGGGCGCATAGCCCCTCGCCCGCCTGATAAGCTGCGGCTCTTCATTGACGACGATGGCAACGCTGTCGTCGTAAGTGGAGTAAATACCGCGGTTGTGCATCAGGAAGTTGTCTGCAATATCGCCCAATCTACGCAGGGCCTCTTCATTCTCTCCCGCGATCGGCTCCTCGCTAAGGTTACCGCTGGTCATCACCAGGGGCAACCCTGTTTCCCTCATGATGAGGTGATGCAGCGGTGTATAGGGCAGCATCACGCCCAAATACCTAAGATTGGCCCCCACCTCCGTGCAGATCGATGATGCAGGCTTCTGCCGTACCAGCACTATAGGGCTCTGAGGCGCCTTGAGGAGCTTCTCCTCGGCCTCCGTTGTCTCACAGTGCTTCCTGATTATTTCCATATCCTGGAGCATTACGGCGAAGGGCTTGGATGGCCTCCTCTTGCGCTGCCGCAGCAGCGTCACAGAGGCTGCATTTTCGGCGTTGCAGGCCAGCAGAAAGCCCCCCAAACCCTTGATGGCTACGATCTTGCCTTCCCCCAGCAAAACCGCCGTTTTTTTTATGATATCATCGCATTTCACAGCGTTTCCCCTGTTATCCGTAAGTTCCAGGCGCGGCCCACAGACGGGGCAGGCATTGGGCTGGGCATGGAAGCGGCGGTCTAAAGGGTCTTCATACTCGCGCTGGCAGTCCGGACACATCTTGAAGACAGACATCGTGGTCAGCGGGCGGTCGTAGGGGATGTCCCTGATGATGGTGAAACGCGGGCCACAGTTAGTGCAGTTGGTGAAAGGGTAATGGTAACGCCGGTTGCCAGGTGTAAAAACGTCATCGAGACACGGTTGGCAGGTGGCTATGTCGGGAGAAACGAGCTGGTATTTACCGGGCAGGGCGATGCTCTGGCGGATCTCGAAACCCCGGTAGCCTGCGGGTGCAGCGAAGCTTACGGACAGTCCCTCTATCCGTGCCAGCGGCGGAGCTTGTTTCTCCAGGTCAGAAATGAATAGGTCGAGGGTTTTCCTTTCTCCCTCGACCTCGATCTTCACGTCTTCCGAGGTATTGCAGACCCAGCCAAACAAGCCGTGGTGATTAGCAAGCCCGTACACAAACGGTCGGAAGCCGACTCCCTGGACGACACCTCGCGCGCTGATTTGGGCAAGCTGTAATGCATTATCAGACATAAGCTTGAGGGAATTTTACTTCAAGTGAACTATCTGGGCAAAGAATTACTGGGGTGGGGATTTGCACCACACTCTATATCTCGGTTGCTTGAGGCGATAACTAAACCTTTACTGCTATTTTTTCTTTCTCTTCTTCCACCAGCTTGCGGGAAGATCGTGTCCCCGTCATAAACCCATAGAGCCAGACACTCAG
>CAYLRS010000078.1:0-7037 GCA_964385895.1 uncultured Dehalococcoidales bacterium | reverse complement strand
CCCGGCATAGGTCTGGGTAATTTCGATGAAGCGTAAAGCCTCGCTTCCTTTGATCCTAAGGTTTGTATCCTTCCAATGCCTTCTTCTTACAGCTACACGGCAGAAGTCACCCGCGCTGCCGCTTATCACATTTTCAGCGCCCTCAGGCCCCTGCACCCAGACTTTACCTGATGGCAATACCAGTTCAATTCGTAGCGGGGTATCCGGAAGCAATAAACCATTAACCTGGTAAGCATACGGCCTCGCCTGCCATCCAAGAAAAGCAACATGCCGCAACCTGTCAGTATCGACTGGCTTAACTCCAGCAGTATCATAACAGTCAAGCCCATGTGCCCATGTCTCCATCAGTCTTGCAGTTGCGAAGGCGCGCGCGCCCATCGGCAGGGCAAACCAGGGTATCCTTGCCTTCGGGTCCAATTTTATTAACTCGCCGTTCATGGTTGTTCTGGCTTCTCTCCACCAATCCAGTATCTGCGAAGGCTTCATAGTCCGCCCACGCTTAAGTCCTTCTTCGTTAAATGTAACCCCAATCCTGCCTGCTAGCTCGAAATGTGAGTTATCGCCATTTATAGCCGCCACTGCTATTTCATCGACATGTGCAATGTGCACCATGGAGTCTTTAATGCTCCATCCGTCTGCTGGAGTTGCCAGGTCCCATTGCTCGTCCTTCAAAGAGGTAACAAATTTATCCAGTGCCTCTTGTTCGGCCTTCAAATCCTCAACGATTTCTTTCATAACTTACCCCACTATTATTTTTATATTTACTAAAAATTTAAGAGGCCGGACCTGAAGATCCGGCCTTTTAAACAGTCAATAGGAATATAAGTTTGTTTTATGCCTTGCCGATCCTGAACATTTTTGTCCCGCATGAAGGACAAACACCCTGATTCGCCGGTTTGCCGTTCTTCATCGTAACAGCTTTGGGATTCTTCATCTCCTTCTTACCACGACACTTCATGCAATATGCTTGCATCAAAAACCTCCTTTAAATATTTATGTTGAAGCATAGAACACATATAGCTTAAATGTCAATACTTTTTTCAAGCTATTTTGTATTTAATTGATGGGGTAGTACCAAAGTCCTGTATCAAATTGGTCTTTGTATATTTCTACTTACCTCAATCAATAGATTACAGTGACTCAGGAAGACCATTTCTCAGCCAGGTCGCCTATACCTGGCAACTTGAATTTTTGACCCTGGTAAGCTTTTACCATGAGTATTATCCAGAGCACGACAGCGACAATCCATATTACCCAGTTAACAAAGGGTATAAAACTGAGGATCGCGCAGGCTCCGAACGTAATAATAGACTGCATGGCATGGAACTTTACGAAGTGGCTTTCCTTTTCTATCAGGAAGAATATAAGTCCCGTGATCCAACCGACGACATAACACAGCAACCCGGCAACATTCTCTTCAAGCCCCGTCGAAGATTTTGCCATATGACCAGACCTCCTCTATTTTTTATTTATCAATAGAATAAATAGTGATTTAATATTTTTTACCACCGGCTCTGACTGCCAGGAATACCACCGCCACCAGCAAGATACCGCTGGCTATGATAACCACCCACGCCCAGGCCGGAGTCTCCCCGGTAGATGCGACAGGCACTTGCTGAGTCAACTGTTTCGGGGCAGACTCAGTATGGAAAGTGAATAAAGAACTGGGATCGCTGGGTATCGGTTCCACAGCCATGACCTGCCAGAAATAGCTGGCGTCGTATTCTAAAGCTTCGTTTAAAGCATATGACGTAGTTGTGGTAAATGCTTCGACAACTATGTTTTGGAGTTGTGAGTCTCTCGCAAGTACAAACCGGTATTTTGTCGTGCCCGGGTAGCCTGACCAGCTGAAAGAAACCGGCTTAACAGGACAACCGAGGCAGCCGTTAGCCGGGTTAAAAGCCTGGATGCCGTAGTAATCTGTTCGAACGGGAAAACCAGGCTGTACAGTGAATGGTTTGGCATCGGACCATGGACTGATGGCATACTGCCCTGTCGCCGCCCGTGTAGTGCGGGCCCTCCAGTAATAGGTATGCCCGGCTTCAAGTACACCAGGGGCAATCCATGCCGCCGGGCTGTTCATATTGAAGGCATCCATATTCATCGGGATGGATCCTGTCACAGCAGCGATAGCAACACTGTTGTTGACCGCCGGGTTGATCCTCTGGGTGAAGTTCCTATCTCTGGCAATCTGGATTTCATAGCCAGTGGCCAGACATAGCTGCTCCCAGGTCAAATCAATTTCAGCATTCCTGCCGGTTACAGGGTCAAAGCTGATTATATCACCCGTCTCTACCATAGCCAGATTTACAGATAAAGTTATATACCTCTCCCTGATCCCTGCCCCGTTGCTTGTAGTGATTCTATATGTTGTTGTATATGGTGGAGATACGCGCGCTTCCCCCTTTGAGGAGACTTTTCCAATGTCATGATCAATGGTGACAGATAAAACATTATCAACATCCCACAATAACGTCGCGGAAGAACCAGCATCAATAATAGCAGGAGATACCCTGAAATCAGATATCATGGGTAAACCGTTTGAAGCCGGTGCTGCATAAACTGTGGCTGAGATGCTGAAACCGGTAACAACGATCAGAGCAACCAGTAAAAAACGGGCAAATATATAAGTGGCTGCCGTTTTAAATATTTTATATAAACGTCGCATTTCAGTTAACCTCGAACTACGCCCTATAAATAATATATACCATTTGCCCAAAAATTTATACTATTTCCGGGTGGCATTCACCCTCTTCAGATAGTCATGGTATTCCGTCAGTTTCACAAGAACCCTGGCTGCCCGTTTGCCTGATGTATAATCGTAATGGTCTCCCACAAGCTTGACCTGCTCCTCTGTAAATGTGGTGGTGATTACAGGTTTCCCGTAGCTTTCAATCCATTGGCTCACCAAAACCCTCATAAGCCTGACAAGCAGCTCGTTAATAATCTCAACCCGGGTCTTACCGCTCCTGCTCAAAAAAGCTTTACCACTGGTAAGCCCTAATAAAACATCAATAAAGGCATCGTCGATTTTGCCGGAGTGCCGCGCCGTGATAAGTATCGTTGCCAGGTCTTCAATTTCCATATTGTCCTGCATCCCCAGTACCATTCCCAGCATCCCGATCAATGTCCTGATTCCAGCTTCTATTTTATATACGTTTTCAGATTTTATGTCTTCGATAATAGGAATAATAGCTTGCAGGGCAGCATCCCTCTGTGCCAGTTCTTCCGGTTTCATTTTTGCGTCTTGCTCGGAACGCTGCTGAATAATAATCGAACCGAAAAGGGTGAACCCGCCAAAACCCATGAAGATTAACGAGTCGACGGTTTTAATCTCGAGCAATCTGGCCGGTGCTGTTAAATAGGCTATGAAATTCCTGTCACCCGCAGGATCAACGGGGTTTCCATGACTCCACCTGGGTGGGAATATCTTATCCAGCTCCTCGATGGTTTTGTCCGGTAGTTTCATAACATTCAGGCCGTCTTCCTCACATGCTTCCGCGCAAAGCACGCCGTAGCTTCCTCCAGGCGTAATGATTGCCACATTACGGCCTTTCGGCAGCGGTTGTGTCAGGAAACCGATAGCAACGTCAAGCATCTCCTCTGGACTTTCCACCCGGGTCGCTCCCATCTTCTTAAACGCCGCATTGTAGATTTCATCGGTACCGGCCATAGCTCCCGAATGCGACCTGATGGCATTGGCTGCTGCCTGTGTCTTACCCGGCTTCAGCACAATCACAGGCTTCCTGGGTGTAACTTCCTCGACAATCTTCATGAACCTGGCGCCATCGTTAAGTCCTTCAATGTATGTAAGTATTACCTTTACTGCAGGGTCTTTGCCGAAATACTCGATATAATCTTCTATCTGGATATCAGCAGTGCAACCGCAGCTCACATAGTGATGGAAGCCCACGCCACGTTCATAGCCCGCCACCACCACCGCAGCCCCCACATTTCCACCCTGCGATACGAAAGCAAGAGGCCCATCCCGCACAAGTAATGGCATCATAAATGCACCGAGGTTAGATGATGCGCTCCAGTACCCCATGCAATTAGGCCCAATGAACCTGATGTTTCCCTTTTGAGCTATCCGGAGCACTTCATCCTGGAGCTTTTTCCCTTCGGGACCGGTTTCAGCAAAGCCCGCAGATATGATGACTGCCGATTTGACTCCTTTTGTAACACAATCTGCCATCGCCTCAGCCACGCGTTCAGCCGGTATGGTAAAAACCGCCATGTCTACGGGATCGGGTATATCTGTTACCCGTTTATATGCTTTGAGTCCCAGTATCTGCTCTTCGTGTACATTGACCGGATAAATGGGCCCTCTGAATGTGTTAATTAAGCTCGTTGCAGTAGAGAAACCCCACTTATTACGGTTATTGGTCGCGCCGATATGGGCAACCGTCCTGGGGGTGAATAGCGGATCCAGCTCTTCCAAGATACTACGATACATCGCACTACTTCCTTAACTCTTAAGTATCCACAAATTGAAGGAACTCGAAATAAAAAATGCCTTGAGGTTCAAAGCATCATGATATATAATAACACCTCAACAAACACCACTCAAATTCGACGGTCGATCAGTTATTTATTCTTATGTGAAGTATACCGGTGTTTGTAATGCTATACAAAAGGAGCTGCGAATGATCAAAACGCGCATGACCGAACTTTTCGGCTGCAAACACCCCATCATGCTGGCAGGCATGAACTGGGTTACCACACCGGAACTTGTCGCAACTGTCTGCAACGCGGGGGGGTTGGGTATCTTTGCCACGGCCAGGTGCACACCCGAAGAAACCAGGAAGTATATACGCGAGATCAGGAGCTTAACCGACAAACCGTTCGGGATAAACCAGTTACTGATACTGGGCAAGGTTGCACAGGATACAATCCAGGTAGCCATTGAGGAAAAAGTACCTGTAATTAACTATACGCTGGGCAAACCCTGGTTCATCGACCAGGTGCACGCTTACGGTGGCAAGGTGATAGGGACAACGGCCTTTGTAAAACATGCCATAAAGGCCGCTCAACTGGGCTGCGACGCGATTATTGTTACAGGAACTGAGGCTGCAGCGCACGGTGAAGAGGCTTCAACGCTGGTCATGCTTCCCATAGTTGCGAGCAAGGTGAATATACCTATAATATCGGCAGGAGGCTACGGCGACGGCAAGGGGCTGGCTGCAGCGCTTGCACTCGGCGCCAGTGGTATATCCATGGGAACACGCTTTGCCCTGACAAAGGAGAGCATTGTACACGATAACTTTAAACAACTGTGCCTCAAAGCCTCAGAAAACGATACAATTGTTAGTGATAAGTTCGATGGCATGCGCGGTCGTGCTTTGAAAACACCCGTTACTGAGCGCATAGCCAGAGGCGGATTCCCCCTTTTCGATGCTTTCAAGGGCGGGTATCAGGTGAAACAATTTCTCAACCTGAATTGGGGGCAATTCATTGGAATGAGCTTTAAGATGATAGGTGCCGAGGAAAGCCATCCATTATGGGTACAGGCACGCCAGGCTGCAGGCTTAATGCGCAACACCAGGGGTATCTATGACGGTGATATGAAAGAAGGTATCTTTTTTGCCGGGCAGATCCTCGGTGCCTGCAACGACCTTCCGACCGTGCAGGAACTCATGGACAGGGTCATGTCAGAAGCCGAGGACACAATAAGAAAAGAATATTCTATGCTGGCCTGATTTCCTTATCATCCATGATACATTTATAGAGGGGGAAGCGCTGCGGTGCTTCCCCCTCTTTTATTTGACTTCAGTGTTATATTAAGCCAGTTGAAGACGTTTTGACGAGCCTTTAAGCAGGCCCTCGGCTTCCTTCACCATCCGTTCAACAAGTTCTTTACAGCTAACAACGTCATGGATCAAGCCGATTGACTGACCCACCGGGAGCAGGCCGGCTTCAACATCACCGGTATCCCAGATTGTCTGCTGACGGACTCCCAATAAAAGTGGCCCGATCTCCTCAAGCTTAGCGTGCCTGGCTTCGAGTTCCTGCACCTGCTTTATTACGGTATTTTTCAGCGCACGGCCCTGCAGTTCAATTGTCTTTCCATATAGGGTGGTATCCATTTCCTGCCGCTTTATAAGCTCATCCTTGACTTTCTGGTTCATGCGGCATTCGGTGGTGGCCATGAACCTGGAGGCCATCATTACACCTGCAGCTCCCAGAATCAGGGCCGCCGCCAGTCCCCTTCCGTCGGCGATGCCACCGGTGGTTATAACGGGAATCTTTACCGACTCCGCCATACGCGGTGTAAGCACCATGGTTGTTACATCATCGTTCAGCGGATGCCCTCCTTCCTCGACGCCAGCGGCGATTACCGCATCATAACCAGCATGGTCCGCATGTATGGCATGCCTTACGGACCCAACCTTGTGTATAAACTTAACCCCGGCATCATGTCCCTTCTTAATAGTATCCGGACCGAAGAACTTGTCCACGGGAGCTCCAGAGATCTCGAAAGCTGTAACCTTTTCCTGGAGGCAAACATTAAACCAATCCAGATACATTTCCTTGGTTATGCGGAATGATGGAAGCAGAGACAGATTTACTGAGAAAGGTTTGTCTGTCATCTCGCGTGTCTTCTTGATAGCTTTGCGCAGTTCTTCACCATTTTCGTAGTTGGCTGCTGTGATATTGCCCAGCGCACCGGCATTGGAAACGGCGGCGCATAAATCCGGTTTGCAGAGCCACATCATGCCGCCGCACATTATGGGATGCTTGATCCCGAAAAGCTCTGTCATCCTGGTTTTCATGGTATGCCTCCTTATTTCAATAAAATGAAAATTCCAGCGATTATAACATGCACGCTTCCCCAAGACAATACATAATAATCTCGAGCGATGTGCGAAACTCCCTGAACGATGAAAACTGACTTGGAGGTAATTTATCCAGGCCTGTGTCAGACAAATAAAAATCGCCGGAAACTCCGTGACGATTAGTTTCAGCGTCAGCACCTACCTGATGCCCGTTTTGCTAACGCAAACTCAGCCAAGCACTGACAATGCATTACTTACGAG
>CAYLRS010000077.1:0-7037 GCA_964385895.1 uncultured Dehalococcoidales bacterium | reverse complement strand
TCACGGATATTGAGATCAATCCCCTGGTAGCTTACGATTATGGCGCCGGGGTGAAGGCTGTGGATGTGCGGATTCTACTTTCGAACCAGGAGGCAGCGAAATGAGAAGCTTGATAATCGGTTCCATGGATGCCGATGGCGGAAAAACCAGCACAATTATTGGGCTGGCCAGGGCATCAGGGAAAACCTTTGCATACATGAAGCCATTGGGCGACCGTCTGGTTTACCGCAAGAAGCGGGTCTGGGATTATGACGCAGCCCTGTTGACCAATGTCTTCGGATTAAGCCAGAACCCGGAGGATATCACTGTCGGCTTCGAACATTTGAAGCTGAGATTCAAATATGATGAAGAAGGCGCACGGAACCGGGTGCTGGAAATGGCGAAGGAAGTCAGCCAGGACAAAGATATTTTATTTGTCGAGGGCGGCAAGGATATCGAGTTCGGGATTTCCTTTTACCTTAATGTATTGTCCCTGGCAAAGTATCTCAACGGGAAACTGGCCATAGTGGTAAGCGGGGAGGAGAACTACATTATCGATAACGTGATATTCATCAAGAAATATCTCTCCCTGCAGGATATTGACTTCAGGGGCGTGATAATTAACAAGGTCAAGAACCTCGATGACTTCAAGAACGTATATCTGCCGCTGATGCAAAAAGTGGGGGTTAATGTCCTGGGTATTATGCCTTATGAAGAAGAGCTAACCCGGTTTTCCATCGAATACCTGGCACAGTACCTGCTGGCCAGGTTTGTAGCCGGCGAGGAGTGGTTGGACAGGAGGGTAAGTAATATATTCGTCGCTGCGGGATCTGTGGATTCAGTGTATGCAGATGCGCAGTTTCACAAGGATAACAAGATGGTAATTACGAGCGGAGACCGCTCAGATATGCTGCTGGCTTCTTTTGAGGATAAATGCACGGTAGCAGTAGTGCTTACAAATAATATATTGCCGCCCCAGAACATCCTCGCCAAGGCGGCGGAGAATAAGATACCGGTTTTACTGGTTCCCTATGGTGTCTATGAGACGGCAAAGCAGATAGAGTCGCTGACTCCTTTGATTACGAAGAACGACGTCAGCCAGATAGACATCATGCAAAAGATGGTTAAGGAGCACATTGACCTCAGGGCATTGATGGATGACTGAATTTAAATGTATATCATTTACTATTGACGTATTTGCGCGTTCAAAGTGTCACTGCTATAATCTTTGAACTTTGAATTCCCATTTTAAATAGGTGTCTATCATTCGTTTGACCTCCCGCAGCCAAATGCGTGAGTTTTTTATTTGGACTTGAAGGGAGTATGAAAATGGCAGCAGAAGATAACCCCCAGGTACTGGAGACCATGAGGCACTCAGCTAGCCATGTCATGGCTGAGGCGGTGAAGTCCATTTTCCCCGATGCCAAGTTCGGCATCGGGCCGGCGATCGAAGACGGTTTTTATTACGACTTTGATCTTCCCAGACCTCTGGTTACGGAAGATTTGCCTGTAATTGAGGCTAAGATGAAGGAAATCATCGCCGCAAACCTGCCATTTGAAGGCAAAGCGGTGAGCACAAAGCAGGCGCTTAAAATGTTTTCCGATCAACCGTATAAAATTGAGCTGATCAAAGACCTGGGCGAAGAGAAGATATCTATTTACAAGCAGGGATCATTCACCGATCTATGCCGTGGACCGCATGTGGAGTCTACCGGGAAAATAAAGGCTTTTCAATTGATGAGCGTGGCGGGCGCGTACTGGCGCGGCGATGAGAAACGTCCCATGCTGCAGAGGATTTATGGCGTTGCCTTTGAGAATCAAAAAGAGCTGGATGGTTACCTGAAAAAGATCGCAGAAGCGGCCAGGCGGGACCACAGGAAACTGGGCAAAGAGCTTGATCTTTTCAGCTTGCATGAAGAGGCCGGTCCGGGGCTGGTTCACTGGCACCCCAAGGGCGCAACCGTTCGGCAGATCATCGAGGATTTCTGGAAGACCGAACACAGGCGCCGTGGCTACGATCTTGTCTATACGCCGCATATCGCCAAAGTTAACCTCTGGGAAACCAGCGGGCACTGGGATTTCTACCGGGAAAATATGTATTCTCCCATGGAAATCGATGAGATCAAATACGTCATTAAACCCATGAATTGCCTGGGACATATCCTTATGTACAAGACGCAGATACGTAGCTACCGCAATCTGCCGATGCGCTTTGCAGAATTGGGCACCGTCTACCGCTATGAAAGGTCGGGCGTGCTGCACGGGCTGGCAAGGGTCAGGGGTTTCACCCAGGATGACGCGCACATATTCTGCCGGCCTGACCAGATCGAGTCCGAGGTAACCAGCGTGGTTGAGCTTGCCAGGTTCATGATGAAAACTTTCGGCTTCGATGAATACGAGATGATGCTTTCTACACGTCCTGAAAAATACGCGGGCACTCCAGAGGTCTGGGAACAGGCGACTGAGGCGCTGCGCAATGTACTGGAAAAATTGCAGATCCATTATCAGATCGACCCCGGAGAGGGGGTATTTTACGGCCCGAAGATTGACATAAAGCTGAAGGATGCCCTTGGAAGGATGTGGCAGGGTCCCACCATCCAGGTTGATTTTAACTTGCCCCAGCGCTTCCAGGTAAACTACGTCGGCGAAGATGGCCAGGGTCACCAGGCCGTCATGATACACCGCACGGTGCTGGGAAGCATGGAGAGGTTCTTTGCCTGCCTCACCGAGCATTATGCTGGTGCCTTTCCGGTCTGGCTGGCTCCTGTTCAGGCGGTATTGATACCGATTGCGGACAGGCACAGGGAATACGCCAACAAGCTGAACGAGGACTTGCGCTTAAGAGACATAAGGACCCAACTGGACGACCGCTCGGAGAGGATGAACTTGAAAATCAGGGAGGCGCAACTGAATAAAATACCCTACATGCTGATAATCGGTGATAAGGAGATAGAGAATGGTACGGTGTCTATGCGATTGCGGAGCGGTGAGGATCTGGGATCGCTGAGTTTTGCTGAATTTTTGAACAGGATCAGGACAATGATCGAATCCAGAATACTGGATCAGCTTTGATTTACATATACAATTATGGTATAGTCTAAGCCAGTTGATTTTTTATTTAAAGGGAGGGATTAAACAACATATTTAAAGAGTTAAATATCAATCATCACATCCGCGCGAAAGAGGTGCGGCTCATAGGCGAAAGCGGTGAACAGGTCGGGGTATTACCGATCGACAAGGCCATACAGGCCGCCAATGAGCGGGGGTTGGATCTGGTAGAGGTAGCGCCGACAGCTTCTCCACCCGTGTGCCGTATCCTGGATTACGGAAAATACAGATACGAGCAAACTAAGAAGGAAAAAAAGGCACGCAGCGGTCAGCGGTCAGGCCTGCTCAAGGAACTAAGGGTTAGGCCCCAGGTCAAAGACCACGACCTTGAAATAAAGCTAAATCGGGCCAAGAAGTTTATAGAAGACGGTGACAAAGTAAAAGTACTGGTGGTGTTCCGCGGCCGGCAGATGGTCCATCCGGAACTCGGCATAAGGATACTGCAAAAGGTGGCCAGTGATTTAAAGGGCATAGCCCAGCTGGACGGACAACCGGTGCACGACGGACGTGTGATGAGCTTGATACTCTCACCAATATCAGCCAAACTGGCGAAAGAAACAAAAGAGACGAAAGAAACTAAAGAAACCAAAGAAATAAAGGTCAAGGAAACAGTATAAATGCCTAAATTGAAGACCCATAAAGGAGCCCAAAAACGCTTCCATGTCACAGGGAGCGGTAAGATCATGCGCGTCAAGGTGGGCAAGAGCCATCTGAGGCGCAAGAAGCAGAAAAGCACCAAGCGGCTTTATGATGAGACGATTCCTCTGCAGAAAGCAGATATTAAGAAGATTAAAAGGGTACTGCCATACCGTTAATTTGTCAGGAGGACTTCATTGCCACGAGTTAAAGGCGGAATAGTAACACGCAAGCGGCATAAGAAAGTGCTCGAGTTAACCAAGGGGCACAGGGGGAAGCGGCATCTTCTTTTCAAGCATGCCCATGAGTCGATGCTGCATGCCCTTGATTATGCTTATGCCCACCGCAGGGAGCGCAAGGGTGATATGAGGCGGTTATGGATTGCCAGGATCAATGCAGCCGTCAGGGCCGGGGGGCTGACTTATAGTCAGTTTATCAACGGCCTGGCGAAGGCAAAGATCGATATCAACCGCAAAATGCTGGCAGATATCGCCGTAAGCGACCCCATAAAATTCAATGCACTGATAACATTAGCAGCTGACAAACTCAAAAGCTGATACTTTATCTAATTTGCGATGTTGAACCAAGTTGAAGAGGTATCCTCACTCGCTCACGCAGATTTACATAAAGTAACCAGCTTAGAGGAATTGGAATCCTGGCGCGTCCGCTATTTAGGCCGGAAAAGCAAGCTAATCAGCATTTTACGTTCCCTTTCTGATTTGCCTCTTGAGGAGAGGCGTGCCGTCGGAGCCAGGGCAAACGAGGTCAAGAGCCAGATCGAGGCTTTGTTTGCCGAGAAGAAAGAAGAAATCGAGCGCTGCGTAAGCCTTACCCTGCAACATGACAGGATCGACATTACCCTGCCAGGTGAGCCATTTCAACTGGGGCGCCTGCATCCCACCACAAAGAGCATAAAGGAAATCTGTGATATCTTCGTGAGCATGGGCTTCCAGATTGTGGAAGGGCCGGAGGTAGAGTGGGAATACTACAATTTTGAAGCTTTGAACATGCCTGCCGAGCATCCGGCCAGGGACAGCTTCGCTACGCTCTGGGTTGATTACGAAACCGAAACCGGCGCCAGGCCAATGCTGATGCGGACGCATACTTCGCCGGTCCAGATACGTGTCATGGAGAAAAGCAGACCCCCAATCAGGGTTATAGCTCCCGGGAGGGTGTACCGCTATGAGGCCACAGATGCGACGCATGAGTGGATGTTTTCGCAGGTGGAAGGCCTGGCTGTAGATACGAATATAACGATGGCTGACCTTAAGGGAACGCTTTTTGAATTTGCCAGACGCCTCTTCGGGAAGGACAGGAAGTGTCGCTTCCGCTGTGATTATTTTCCTTTTGTGGAACCGGGTGCTGAAATAGCTATCGACTGCTTCATGTGCGGCGGCAAAGGCTGCCGCCTATGTGGCAATAGCGGATGGATCGAGATTTTAGGTGCCGGGATGGTGCACCCCGAGGTTCTACGGGGATGCGGCATTGATCCTGAAATATATTCAGGGTTTGCCTTCGGCATGGGTGTGGAAAGGATACCGATACTAAGGTACGGCATTGATGACATCAGGCTTTTCTACGGAAACGACCTGAGATTTTTAAAGCAGTTTTAATGCTTTTTTAAAGGTGATTAATGAAAGTTCCGCTTAAGTGGATCAGGGATTACGTCGAAATAGATATATCCCACGAAGAACTTGAATATAAACTAACGCTTGCCGGGCTTGAAGTGTCTGGTGTCCAGGTTATCGGCGGGTACTGGGACAACGTTGTAATCGGTAAAATCACCGCGGTTAATCCCCATCCCAATGCAGACCGGCTGAGGCTGGCTACAGTTGACCTGGAAAACAAGCAACAAACGGCGGTCTGCGGCGCACCGAACCTTTTTGTGAATGACAAAATAGCCTTTGCATCCGTTGGCGCCAGGCTTTTTGACGGGCATTCCGGAAATCTGACCGAGCTAAAGCCAACGAAGATCAGGGGAGTAGTTTCCGAGGGGATGATTTGCTCCGAGAAGGAACTGGGTATATCTGATAACCACGAAGAGATACTGGTATTGCCTCCGGAATTCGAGGTGGGTAAACCGCTCTCGGATTACCTGGCGGATGTCATCTTCGATGTCGAGATCACTCCCAACAGGGCCGATTGCCTTTCCGTGATGGGTATCGCACGTGAAATAGCAGCCCTGACAGGTAAGAAGTTCCACATGCCAGACCTGCAATACCCGGAATCGAATAAGAAAGTTGATACTCATGCTTCAGTAGAAATTAAAGCTCCCGATCTGTGCCCTAGGTACTGTGCTACGGTGATCGAAGGTGTGAAGGTAGGCCCATCTCCAAGATGGATGCAGGACCGACTGCAAGCCTGCGGCATGCGGCCGATAAATAACATCGTGGACGTGACCAACTATGTGATGCTCGAGTTTGGACAACCGCTGCACGCCTTTGATTACAAGGAGATAAGGGGCAATAAAATAGTCGTCCGCCGGGCAGCAGAGGGAGAGGTGATGTACACACTCGATGGCATGGAGCGCAAGTTTAACCGGGATACCCTTTTAATTGCGGATGCTGAGAGAGCGGTAGCCGTAGCGGGTATCATGGGTGGCTTGAGTTCGGAGGTCACTGATGTTACGACTTCCATCTTGCTGGAATCAGCCAATTTCAACCAGGCGGTCATACATAAGGGGAGCCTGAACCTCAAAATGAGCGGTGAGGCTTCGCTAAGGTTTGGAAAGGGTCTGAATCCGGGGCTGGCACCGGTGGCAATTAAAAGGGCTACTCAATTAATCGCTAAACTTGGCGCAGGTACCATAGCCAGGGGGATGATTGACGTCTATCCTGGAAAAACTGAGGTCAAAACAATTTCCATTTCTCCAAAAGATGTAGCCAGGCTGCTCGGTATCGATATGCAGAAACAGGAGATCCTTGGTTGTCTTGAATCATTTGGATTGGACTGTAAAAAGGATAGCTCCAGTAAAATTATCCAGGTTGAGACACCGTGGTGGCGCAATGATCTGAATTGCACTGCTGACCTGGTTGAGGAGGTGGCGAGGATTGTCGGTTACGATAATATCCCCACCTCCATGCTGAGTTCATCCCTGCCATCAGGTGAGGGATCGCCGCTGATGCCTTTCAGGCAGGATCTGCGCGACATACTTGTTGCCTGCGGTTTCCAGGAAGTCATCACCTATCCTTTGACCAGCCTCGACGTTCTAAAAAAGCTGTCACCGGAGGGGGAACTGGTTGGTCCAGAGCCCCTCAGGATGGCGAATCCTATGAGCAGGGAACTTGAGTTGCTGCGTACCAGCATACGGGTAG
>CAYLRS010000076.1:0-7160 GCA_964385895.1 uncultured Dehalococcoidales bacterium | reverse complement strand
CTGCGCTCGCCCGAAGCGACAGTGGAAGATTCTGCGGAGGCCGCCATCCGGATATATGAGATCGCCAGGCAAATCCCCAAGAATATGTATGTCTCATCTTCGGGCGGTTTTATCTCTGAAAACAGGGCGCCGCACCCTTCAGACCTGGAAGCCCAGGAGTACATGGGCAACTTCGATGTCGATAAGATGAAGCTGAACATGGAGATGAAGAACAACCCGGGCAAGTCATCGACCATGCCTATGACGGCGGAGGACATCAAGAAGCTTGCAGACCGGAAGATAGGCATCAGTGATATCACCCAGGCGCAGTTTCTCTCCTCCACCGGGCTTTCGGCTGCTGACCTGCCCCGCGGTGTCCACATTTACCAGTTCTCACAGGACAAGTACCAGCAGGTTGACCGTTACCAGCCGAAGGATGCCAATGCGCCCATCGCTCCCGAGGAAGGTGAGAAGGTATTCTACTACGACGAGTGGGACTTCCGGGCAAAGCGTTACCTGGGAGAGTGGTGCTGCATCAGGGAGAAGGTGCTCGGCGAGGGCAGCAGCTATTTCTACGAGAAAACCCTCGAGAGCCGCAAAATGCTGGCAGCGGAGATCAAGAGGCAGTTCGAAAAGCTTCCCGCCGAGCTGCTTTACAAGGCCAGGAACCTCGACGACGGCGATGAATACGACCTTGACCTGGTGATCAGCGAATTGCTGGATAAAAGGGCGGGCCACACGCCCACGGGCAAGGTTTACTGGAAGAAGAAAAAGATACATCGCGACGTGGCAGTGGTCTTTTTACTGGACATGAGTGGCTCAACTGCAGACCTCATTAGCAAGAACCGGGCCACAATGCAGTACGACGAGTCCATCAAGTACGACTTTATCAAGTTCGTCATGCAGCCGCGCCGCCGCATCATCGACCTGGAGAAGGAGAGCATCGTCCTCCTCATACACGCCATCGAGACGCTGGGCGACTCCTACGGAATCTACGGATTCTCCGGCCACGGCCGTTCCAAGGTACAGTTCCTGGTCATCAAAGATTTAAACGAGGGCTTTTCCGAGAAGATCAAGCGGAGGGTTGACCAGATCGCCCCTATCCACGGTACCAGGATGGGCCCCGCCATACGACACGCAGTCACCAAGCTCGACGCCTGCGCCGGTTCCCTGAAGCTGCTCTTCCTGGTAAGTGACGGCTACCCGCAGGACGCTATGTACGGCTGGGACGACGACGATAAGGAGTACGCCATCCACGATACCAAGATGGCATTGATTGAAGCATCCAGGAAGAACATTACACCCTTCTGCCTCACCGTGGACTCTTCGGGGAACGACTACCTCCGTACCATGTGCCAGGATATTGGCTACGAAGTCATTGATGACATCGAGATCCTCCCCCACCGCCTGCCGATGCTATATAAAAAGCTGTCATTATAGAATGAGACAGGGATCCTAAAATTAATAATTTTCTGCTAATACCTCGTAATATGCCTGTAGATGCTTGCAGGCGGGGCATATCTTTGGAGCACCTGTGCCTTCGAACACATAGCCGCAGTTGGTACAGTGCCACTTAATCCTGGCTTTTTTCTTGAATACCTCGCTCTTAGCGATATTGCTGATCAGCTTCCTATAACGGCCCTCATGGAATTTCTCGACTTCAGCAATTTGTTTGAATGAATTAGCAACCTCGGGGAAGCCTTCTGCCTTGGCGATCCTGGAAAAATCGGCGTAGAGCCTGGTCCATTCCATTTTCTCGCCCGCTGCAGCAGCCTGAAGGTTGGCTTTCGTGTTCTTGATCATGCCCGCGGGATATGCCGCCACTATTTCAACATCGCCGCCTTCAAGGTACTGAAAGAAGACCTTGGCATGCTCCTTCTCGTTTCCCGCGGTCTCCTCAAATATGCTGGCGATCTGTATGAACCCCTCTTTTCGCGCCTGGCCGGCAAAGTAGGTATACCTGTTCCTTGCCTGCGATTCTCCGGCAAAAGCCTTGAGCAGATTCTGCTCGGTCTTCGTACCTTTAAGTGATTTACCCATGAGTATTACCTCCTATCCTTCTATTTTTTTCATTCCCTGGCCGCAGCATACCAGCGTGCCGCCGCCCACCTTGGTCACAGTAACCTCGTTGCCGCAAATACCGCACCTGTATTTTTCGCCTGTCTTTTTAACCGCCATCATACCCTCCTTTGTGAATAATTACCAGAATTTTACTCAGCATCCACCAGCTATATAAGTGACCTATGTCACCATATATTCAATCGGCCTCACTGTATTCATCCTTTTTTATCAATCCGCGAGAACACCACGGCCAGCGCCCACGTCATAATGAACGCACCCAGGCTAAAGAAAAGCACTTTGGGATTGAGTTCAAGATCGCTTACACATGGCAAGCACAAAAGCTGGAATCCGATAAATAAGTTCGCCAGTCCCCAGATCGCATTTACCAGGGCAGAAGATTCCCCCCGCACGGGCGGCCTTGCAAAGGGGCTATGGAACTTCCTTCCACTCACCCCCGCCACAAAATGCGGCACACCATTGACAAAAAATGCGCCCGCTGCAAAGCAGGCTAAATAAACCAGCCAGTCCATTTTACTATCCTCCTTTTCTACACTGAACCCTAATTTTAAATCAATGACAATTTTACTTTTGTAATTGCGTATACCTGTACAGACTTGATAATGCCTTTACCGTAGCATCGAGGGCCGGGTAAACGGGAAAGCCCTTCTGCTCGAACACCCTCTTCATCATCAGGTTGTTCGCCCTGTCCTCATCGTCCTCAGAGTACGGGTCGAGCACCACGCACAGGAAAACCGGCTTGCCTATGACGTCGCGGCAGTGTTCGCATCCCTTGAGCAGGACATCAATCAGCGTCTTCATATGCTTCCCTGCCTCATGCTTGAGCGCCCGCCTGATGTACCTGAACTGGTCGAACTGGACGACGAGCATATTTATTTTGCTATCCGACGCAACGATACGGATGATATCCGCCAGGCTGCCCTCTTTTTCGTAGATCTTGGAGAATACCGGCCAGGCGTCCAGCGGGTTACCAATGCTTGTACCCGCCAATGGCACCAGCTTCCTCAACTGCTGTATTGTTTCATCGGAAAATTTCGGCACCTCGATCCCTTCGGCAGCGCACAGGTCGGTCTGTATTACGCTGAAGCCGCCCGAGTTGCTCATGATAGATACACCGTTCCCTTTGGGCAGCGACGAGTGACTGAAGGCCATTACAGCGTTCACCAGCTCATCGTGGTTATTGACCTGGACCACACCACATTGCTTGAAAAGCGACTTCCACACCTCGGGCCTGCCGGTGAGCTGGGCTGTGTGCGAAGTGGCGACGCGTTTTCCGCTCTCCGTCAACCCGCCCTTGACAGCGATGACGGGTTTCTTCTTAGCAGCATAGCTCAACGCCTGTTTGAGCCTTACTCCATCCCTTGAACCTTCAATATAAAGCGCAATAACTCTGGTCTGAGGATCGTCCGCCAGGTACTCAAGAAAATCCGGGCAGTCCAGGTCAGCGGCATTGCCGTAGCTGATAACCTTGCTGAAGCGCAGGTTCTTCGTCTTGCCGTAATAGCAAAAAGATTCAGCGACACTGCCGCTCTGCGCTATGACCCCCACGCTGCCTTCCTCCTGGGAGGATTCGGGAACGATGGCAAGGCCCGAACGAGGGCAATATACTCCGAAACAGTTGGGGCCGATAAGACTGATCTTCCCTTTCGCCACTTCCTTCAATTGCTTCTCGAGTTCTATCGCCTCGGGCAGTCCCGTCTCGCTGAACCCGGACGTGTAGATATGCCCTGCCTTCACCCCTTTCTGGATGCACTCCCCGATCACCTTTGGCACCAGGGCAGCATTTATCACCAGAACGACGTAGTCGATCGGTTCCTGGACATCAAGTATGCTGGGGTGGCATTTCCTCCCAAAAATCTCTGTATACTTGGGATTGACGAAATACACGCGATCTCTAATTTTAGTGTTCATCAGGGCGAGCGTGGCGATATCGGCTACCGGTGACGCCCCGATGACTGCCACGTTGCAGGGATGAAAAATCCTGTCCATCTCTTCATATTGTTCTTTTTTCATGCGTAATTCATCCAAATTTAATTATAACAGCCTAAAAATTATATAATATTTGCATTGCGATAAATAAGTTAAACCCGCACGGGTGTGCTTTGGCACTTATTCATGCCTGCACCCTGCACAGTTAATCTATATAAGGGAGGAAAAACAAAATGTTAAACCACAGGATAAAGAATCATGGGGTTTTTATAGCTGTTACGCTAATATTTCTCGTGTGCACCACCTGCAGCCCGCCTGTACCCGTCGCAAAGCCTCCAGCAGTGCCTCCTGTAAACCGGGCCCCGGTTGTTAGTGCTATTGTTGGTACCAGCGAATGGAAACCTTCTTCGGAAGGCAGCCTGATCTGCGCTGCCACAGACCCTGATGGTGACAAGCTAAACTATATATGGTCTGCTGATAATGGAACAATAAAAGGCGAAGGCATGCAGGTTACGTGGGTGACACCGGATACGCTAGGTGAATATAGCATCGCCTGCAAGGTCAGTGACGGCAAGGGTGGCGAGGCCACGGCCAGCAAAAGCTTTAAAGTCGTACTAAACCCGTACGGCAATGACACGCCAGATGCAACCATCTACCTGACGTTTGCCCTGCCATCGTATGAAGTTGTCAAAGATTCCCACCGTGTCAGGAGCTGGACGACCTCTGATATTCAATGCGTGGTACCTAACAGGGACGCCAACGTGCTTACCTATAAGTGGTCCTCGCCAGTTGGCAAGCTTAATGGTAACGGGATCGCAGATGGGAAGGCCAGCCGGGTCGGCTGGATAGCACCAGGTGTCACAGGTGTCTATACAGTCGCTGTCACCGTCACCGATAAAGCAGGCAATGAGGCGAAGGGCGAGGTCAGCTTCGATGTCTTCTGCTGCAAGGAGTGACTGTCTACACTCGATACCGCGATTTAAAGGATTAATACGTGAGATTTGACGATAAATCATTGATTTTTTGGTTAAGTGGTGTAACCTTATTTCTGAGTCTGTTCCTGAATTTATCGTGTGCCGCGCCACAGCCACCGCAACAGGCTAACCGATCACCGGTAATCAGGAATGTAGCCGGTTCTAACGATGTGATGCCGGCAACCGAAGCTATTTATACATGCAATGCTTACGATCCTGACGGGGACACGCTGACTTTTACATGGGTTGCAGACGACGGCACAATAAAAGGGTCAGGCAATACCATCACCTGGCTGTCACCGGACACGAAGGGTAGCTATAAACTGATTGTTACAGTTAGTGATGGGAGGGGCGGTAAAGCCTGGACCTTCCAGGAAGTGAATGTTATCACCAATTTAGCTGGTGAGCCAACATCTGAACCTCCGATAGAATTAAAAATGTCCATGCCTTCCAAAGAGACTGTTAATGCCTCCAAACGGATACGCATCTGGAAGTCCCAGCAGATACAGTGCGTTGTAGAGGATGGGGACAGCAATAGCCTGAAATATACATGGACGGCCTCGAACGGCAGACTGCAGGGCAAGGGTATCAAAGAGGGGATTGCCAGCCAGGTGGATTGGATCGCGCCGGGTGTACCAGGCGATTGTACAGTGGACTTGATTGTCAGTGATGCCTGGGGCAACGAATCCAGGGGCTCAGTCCATTTCAAAGTATCTTGCTGTGATAACTAAGAAAAGATGGAACCCGCAAAGATAATTTTCTCCCAGCGTCCTCCGCTGCGCCGGGACGGGTAAATTCAGTTGTTATTGTGAGAGTAGCGTGGCGGTCTCTAGCGGACGCAGGTTATAATTGTCACCTAAAATGCGCATCGGAATTATATCTGATACCCACGATAAAATGCAAGCGCATCATATGGAAGCCCTGAAAAAGGCATTCATGGGTGTTGATAAAATATTACATGCTGGAGATATCTATTCCTCTTACCTGCTGGACCAACTGGAGGAAATAGCACCCGTCATAGCTGCCAAGGGTAACGGTGATTTTATAACGAGGGATGACCGTGTCAGCTTCACTCACACGCTGAATATTGAAGGCTTTCTGATTCACCTCGGCCACTACTTCCCGTTTCATGATATGGAACTATACATCTCCAGCCTTAAGAAACCGCAGGATAATGAAAACGCGGAGTTCGACGCAGTGCTCTCAGAGCATATACACCTGATCATGGAAGCACCTGATATCATCATCTTCGGACATACGCACAGGGCGCTGGTACATAAACACGAGGAAGTCCTGCTGCTGAATCCTGGAAGCCCGACGGTGCCGTTTCAAAGGCACCTGCCGGGGACGGCCATCATATTGACCATTGATAATGGTAAATGCTCAACTGATATAATCCAGATATGAACACGCTATGGCCGCTGGTATAATCTTAATCCGCACAACTTTAATCAATACTACGTGATAAGGAGAAAATCATGCAGCTGGAACTCGCATTTATC
This sequence comes from uncultured Dehalococcoidales bacterium, assembly GCA_964385895.1. Lineage (GTDB taxonomy): Bacteria > Chloroflexota > Dehalococcoidia > GIF9 > UBA5629 > CAYLRS01. Next base: position 697 of record CAYLRS010000076.1, on the reverse strand, counting down.
TACCTCGCAATATGGCTTTTAATGCTGTGGTGGGGTTCCCTTGCGCTGGAAGCGACGGGCATGGAACGCTCCAGAGCCCACTTCCAGGCGCTGTCCGCGCTCAGCGGTACCGGCTTTACCACCAAGGATGCTGAGACCGTAGTTAATCACTCGACCCGGCGCTGGATCGTCACCTGGCTGATGTTCTTCGGCAATGCCGGATTCATAACCGTGCTGATACTTATAATAATTTCCTTCCAGTCAAACCTGGGCAACATCCCAGTGGAAAGGAGCATACTGATCGGGTTCCTCATAGTTACCAGCGCGCTCTTTATCTGGCTGGGTATGATGGATAGGGTCAGCACGGCCATGGTTCGGTTCTTCCGAAGGAGCCGTTTCTTCAAGCATGAAGTGACCGATTGGGACCCTCATACACCGCGAAGGAGATTACGGGGTCTTCCGGATAGCTATGTGCCATAGAATCGATGATGCTGGTTTCGTCGGGCAGTCTCCATTCTGGAAACCAACTATCGGGATCCTGGCTATCGAAAGGGACGAGGGCGTCATCCCGTCCCCTAAAGCCGACGAAAAAGTGCTTCCGGGCGATACACTGCTCTGTTATGGCAGGGTAAACGAAATAATGAGTATTACAAAGAAGGGGTGACAGATGAGCAAATTCGAGGTAAAGGGCAAAAACGTTTTAATCACCGGTGCAGCT
>CAYLRS010000075.1:0-7266 GCA_964385895.1 uncultured Dehalococcoidales bacterium | reverse complement strand
TGATAGCCTTGCGCAGGGCCTGGGCACCCAGGTTGGAGCAGTGATACTTGTTCTTGGGCAACCCTTGCAGCTCCCTGGCTACCATGGATGGCGTAACAGCCAGAGCTTCTTCCAGCGTCTTGCCCTTGGCCATCTCGCTGACCATGCTTGAAACAGCGATAGCCGCGCCGCAGCCGAAAGTTTTGTATTTCACATCCTGGATGCGGTTGTCTTTCACCTTGATGTAGAAAGTCATCATGTCGCCGCAGACAGGATTGCCAATTTCACCTATGCCATCGTAATCTGATATCTCGCCCACATTCTGCGGGTTCATGAAATGCTGCATCACCTTCTCACTGTAAACAGGCATTTATATCACCCCCTCTGTTCCTTAAGAAACTTTGAATACAGCGGAGACATCTGCCTCAGGCGGTCAACCACCGCCGGCAGCTTTTCCAGTACATAATCTACATCGTCTTCGCTGTTCTCCAGGCCGAGTGTAAATAGCGTTGAGCCCTGCGCCGTCTCGTGCGGAATTCCCATGGCCAGCAATACGTGTGAAGCTTTGAGCGCGCGCGAGGTACAGGCCGAGCCGCTGGCGGCCGCTATCCCCTGGCTGTTCAATAGCATCAGTATAGCTTCGCCTTCAATGAACTTTAAGCAGAAACTGGCGTAATGCGGTAAACGCCGGGTGGGATGGCCGGTAAGAATCGAGTGTTCAATTGTGTTTAAAACACCCTGGATAAGCTTATCCCGCAATCCGCCCAACTGCGCCATTCTATCTTCAAGATTTTGCCCGGCCAGCTCTGCAGCCTTGCCCAGTCCTACGATAGCAGGTACATCCTCGGTTCCTGGCCTTCTGCCCCCTTCCTGTATTCCGCCCTCCATCAAGGGAAGGATGCGCACACCACGCCTGACCCACAGTGCTCCGCTTCCTCTGGGGCCGTAAAACTGATTGCCCGCCAGGCTCAACGCATCCACGCCTAACTCCTTAACATCTACCCGTATATTCCCGGCGCTGGCTATCGCGTCGCTGTGGAAGACCGGCCCTCCTTTGGGCAGCTTTCTGGATATCTCGGCCAGAGGCTCGATCGTACCCACCTCCCCATTGGCATGCATTATCGATACCAGGACGGTATCAGATCGGACACTGCGTGCCACTTCATCCGGGTCGACCATACCGTATGCATCCACCGGCACCACGGTCACCTCGAAACCCTCTTTCTGCAGCGCCCTGGCGGCATTCATTACGGAGAAGTGCTCGATGGCGGAGATAACGATATGCCTGCCCTTATCGGCCCTGGCGCGTGCGATGCCCTTGATGGCCATGTTATTCGATTCCGTGCCGCAAGATGTAAAGATGATCTCTTCCGCATTACCGCCTATGAGCGCGGCCACCTGCTCGCGGGCATTTTCCATGGCGTCCCTGGCGCCGTCTCCCCATGCATGAAGCGACTGCGGATTGCCAAATAGCTCATCCAAAAAAGGCAGCATTGCTTCACGCACATCCGGCAGAAGCGGCATGGCTGCCACGTGATCCATATATGCCTTTCTCATCCTACGTCAGCACTCCGGTTTAACTGTATTCCATCTTCTTTTTGAAAGCAAGGTTATATGTTGAGCATCCTGTCAACCGCCACCCTGGCCCTGATACGGATCTCTTCAGGTACTTTAACCACCGGCTTCATATCCTCCAGCGACCACAACACCTGCTCCAGCGTTATCTTCTTCATATTGGGGCAAACCGCCTTTCTAGACGCATGTATAAATGTTTTGCCGGGGTTTTCCCTGCCCAGCCGGTACAGCAGCTCTTTTTCCGTGCCAATAATCAGCGTCTTTACATCGGTTTGCCTGGCAAACCTGATCATGCCGCCCGTGCTCAGCACCTCATCCGCCACGGCGGTGACTTCGGGCCGGCACTCGGGATGCACCAGCGCCAGCGAGCCGGGGTATTTCTCTTTGAGGCTGGTGATATCTTCGGGCTGAATTTTCACATGAGTCGGGCAGTAGCCGGGCCACAGGATCATCTCGCGGTTTAATTTGGTAGCAACGTGATGCCCCAGGTACTGATCCGGTACAAATATGATCTCCCCACCCCCCATGCTCTGAACCACCCTGACTGCATTCGCCGAGGTACAGCAAATGTCCGACTCGGCCTTAACCTCGGCAGTTGAGTTAACGTAACATACGACCCTGGCAGCGGGAATTTCCTTCTTCTTTTTTCTCAATTCACCGGCGGTGATCATATCTGCCATAGGACAGCCGGCATGGATATTGGGCAACAGCACCCTAACATTTGGACAAAGTATAGAGGCTGTTTCCGCCATGAAGTGCACACCGCAAAAGACTATTACCTCAGCATCGGTTTTTGCCGCTTTCTGGCTCAACTCGAGCGAATCGCCCACGAAATCTCCGATATCCTGCACGTCAGGGCGCTGGTAATTATGCGAAAGTATTACCGCCCTGCGCTTTGCCTTCAATGCAAGTATCTTATCAACGAGCTCTTTATCTTTATCTTCGCGGGCCATCCTGTTACCCCGTCTTCCTACTATACCGCCCTACACTAAAAAGCCAAAATACATCAACTGCGCACGGCCTTTTTGCATCTTTTTGCTATTTCGATTGCCGTCTTTACAACATCTACCGCGTTAGCGCCAAGCGCCACAAACAGCGGTTCCTTGCCCCAACCATTTCCCTCATAAAACAGATATGGCACTCCGCTGCCGTGGTCAACCAGGTATTTCACCTTCCAGGGCATGGAGCTTCCGTCGATGCCGGATACTTTCTCAGGCTCCTTCGTCCTGTCTATCCAGCCGAAGCGTATGCCCTTTTCCCTGGCATGCTTTTTCACGATTTCAATGATTTGCCTGTCGCATTTGAAGTTAATGCCCGCATTTACTGCCTTATCATACTTGCGCATTTCTATAATTAACCTGGCCATGTGATCGGAGGCGCCCCACGAGGGCAGACCGGCTGCGCGCGGGTATCCATTGACCACGGTTATCCTGCCGTCAACGGCAGCCACCTCACTGCCACTCTTAGCATCGGGAAGGGCATAGACGACGTTAACCCGCACCTCGGGCATGAGACAGGCAAACTCCTTGCATTTTTGTAGCATCTCAACGGCCTGCACAAGGTTGCCCATTATCTGTTCGGCCACCGCTTTCTTGCTCACCTGTCATCCCTCCAGAGTGCTGAAATAAGCCGGCCAGAAAGGATCCACCGCCACCGGCTCCAATTTTTCTTTTTTACCGCTCTTGCGTATTATCACCCTCTCGCCCTCAGTGATCTCCCCCACCTCCCAGGCAGGTATATCGTTTTTCTTCAGGTCAGCGATGATTTTCTTGCTCCTCTCCGCTGCCGCCGTCAGCACCAGGGTACCTTCGCTGATGGATATCAGCGGATCGATTTTGAAACTGCGGCAGACAGCTGCGATCTCATCGGGTATTATTATTTTATCCTCATATACATTTACACCCGTGTTAGAGGCCGCGGCGATCTCGTAAATGCCGTTCAGTAGACCCCCTTCAGTAGCGTCGTGCATGGCGTGTGCCAGGGGCGCGGCTATCAGCGCGTCTTTGACCACGGTCATCTCGAAGAGGAGCTTTTTGGCCTTTTCAACGGCAGCTTTGCCAAGCTTTTGGGTAAGTTGCTTTTCCGCCTGATAAGCCAGGATACCAACCGCTTCTATAGCCGGCCCCTTGGTTACTATGACCTTATCACCGGGTTTGGCATTCGATGCAGGCGTTATCTGGCTCTTTTTGCCCAAACCTATCACGGTGCAGCCGCCATTAAGCGGGAAGGCAATCCCCGGATAAATGCCCGTGTGGCCGCCCACAATCGCGATATCAAGTTTCCTGCATTCTTCGTCTACCTGCTTCCACACAGCTTCCAGCACATCCTCCCTGGTGCCCGGTGGGAACATGAGGCAGATCGTCAGGTATCGCGGCTTCACTCCGAGCACCGCCACATCGCTGGCGCAAATATGAACGATGGCCCAGCCGAAATAAGGCATCATCACGGGCATGCCGAACGTGGGGTCTTCAGCGATCACCATGACATTCCCGTCGGGCAAATCAATTACCGCCGCATCCACCCCGTGCTGTGGCCCGATTCTTACAGATTTGTCCTTTTTACCCAGCCTCGACAGGATTATCCGGTCGAATGTAGCTCTATCAAGTTTCCCCAGTTCTGGCAGCATATAATCACCTCAATCGGTTCTCTATGTGCTTATCATACAGTCAGGAACCTCTTAAATCAACAGTGACGGGATGTGTCAGTTAGCGGCGATCGTACCGTCTTTGAGACGGATAACACGGTGTGCTATTTTCGCCAGGTCCACGTTGTGCGTGACCACAACGAGCGAAAGGCCGGCATTATTGAGCTTCCTGAATAACTCAAAGATTTTCTCAGCCGTGGCTGAGTCGAGGTTGCCTGTGGGCTCATCAGCCAGTATCAACTTCGGCTCATTGATCAGCGCCCGGCCGATACTGACCCTCTGCATTTCGCCTCCGCTGAGCTGGTGCGGCAGATGCTCCGCCCTGTGAGCCAATCCCAGTAAACCCATTATCTCTGTTACCCTTTCACTTTTACCGTTCTTTTTGCTGAAAAGGAGGGGAAGTTCGATGTTTTCCCGTACCGTAAGAGTGGGCAACAGCAGAAACTGCTGAAAAACGAACCCGATATTGTCACGCCTGATTTTTGCCAGCCTGCCCTGGTTAATATCGATGGTTGAATGGCCGTTCAAAGCAATGCCCCCGCTGGTGGGCGTATCCAGCAGCCCCAGCATATGAAGCAGGGTCGACTTGCCGGAGCCCGATGGGCCTACAATGGACAAGAACTCGCCCCGTTCTATTGACATAGTCACATCTTTAAGCGCATGAACTTCTTCGCTACCACGCTTGTAAAGCTTGGTCAAATTTATTACGTTGATCACTGCTGTATTCACTCTATATCACTCCTCATAGCTTCCATGGGCGTAAGCCTGGCCGATTTCACGGCTGGATACATGGAACATACGATCCCGAGAACGAGCGCAAATGCAAAACACAGGCCCACCAGCCACGGGTCCGCCGCAATAAGGTTCCCCGATGGTGAGTATGGAATGACGCCTCGTACGAAGTTTTCCACCAGGCTGGAACCCGCCAGAGCTACTATCAGCCCTATGACACACCCGACGAGAGTTATGGTCAGCGTTTCAATCAAGATCAATTTCCCGATGTCCCAGCCGGAAGCGCCCACAGCCTTCATCATACCGAACTCGCGGGTTCTCTCATTAACCGACATGATCAATGTATTTACGATCCCCACGGCGCTGATCACCAGCGCGATGATTATCACCGAGAAAAGCAGGGCTTGAGCCGAGCCGACCAGGTTCATGATTGTGCCCATGACCTGTGTCATGGTTACTACCTGGATATCCGGTATCTCTTCAAGTTTCTTTGCGATCTCCGGGATCTTTGAAACATCCCCGGCTTTGATGGCTATAGTTGTGATCTGCCCCTCTTTATTGAACAGCTTCTGCGTTTGAAGCAGCGGCAGGTAGTGAAACTCATCATCCTGGCTGCCGGTGCGTTCGAGGATGCCGACTATCGTGGTAGGAACCTTATCCAGACCAAAATCCAGCACCTGGCCCACTTTTAAATTTTCTTTGTCCGCGAGGTTCCTGCCGACCACCATAACGTTTTCCTCACCATCGTTGAAAAACCTCCCTTCCACTTTCCACCACGGTTTCAAGGCCTTCTGCTCATCTATGTTGATCCCGTAAACGATATGTGGCTTGTCGTCCTTGAAAAACTGGTGCAGCAGCATAGGGCTTGCGATCTCAATGCCGTCGATCTTTTTCGCCTGTTCCAGGTCAGCACCGGAAAGGTATTTAGGGATAACTCCGCCGTGGATGATGAGCGAAGCGGCCTCGTAGGGGCACCCCTTGGGCACTGCCAGCATGTGGATCCCCAGGCCCCCAAGCTCCCCATTTAATTGTTTTTCATAACCGGAATTAAAAGCCAGCAGGCTGAAAAGCACGGCGATCGCGATAGCGACGCCCAGGACCGTGAGTATGGTCCTGCCCCGCCTGCGCATTAAGTTCTTGGCTGCCAGACTGAAATAGTTCAATTAAACACCCCCTAAAATTCGACTTTTTTACCGATGAGGTATACGTCGCCACCGGTGTCAACCACTTCGGCCGTCACCCTGGCGAAGGCACCCTTTCTCTGGGGAATTACGATGTTACTGGGTAACAGGTCAATATAAATCACAGCCGATCCATCCTTTAAGGTGAACCAGCATCCGGAAGGACACTCTGTGGCAATTCTCCCTTCTACAATCACGGTTTTACCACCGTAGGTTTTCTGGTTTCCCAGTATCTCTGCGACTTTCACGATTTGCGGCACGTCATTTTTCACGGTTTGCTGCCCCGCATCGTTTGACGGCAGTGTGGTTCCCTGCTGTGCAGCGTTATCGGCCGGCGGTGGGGCAACCTGCCCGGTGCCCGTTTGCCCGTAAGGAGGTGTCACGGGTTGTGCCGCTGGTGTAACCGACGCCTGCGAGCAACTTGCCACAAGTGTGACTATGAAAGTCACAACAGCAAGTGAAATTAAAATCTTTTTCATATGTATTCCATCCCCTTGAATAATATATAACTATTGTTGACTAATTTAGTCATCGCTTACCATGATAAATATCACCCTTTCACGGGACAATTACGGAAAATAATAAAGGTATAACATGAATTTATTATGAAGGAGCACGGACTTTTTAGTGAAGCTTGGCTGGCTAATGTACCGATCTGAATAAAGTAAACCAGGCCTTATTTATGTGAAAATCGTCTTCTTAAACCCGGCGATTATTTAAAATCCGTTTGTATTTTCTCAGCGCAGATCATGGCGGAATTTGCCGCGGCATTCATGCCCACCCCACGGCCGGTATAGCAATCGCCTGCAAAATATAGACCGGGCACATCCTGCAGGAAGACCGGGGGCCTGTATTTTCCCGTCAGGCCCGGAGATCTAGCCAGACCGTCGATGCCTACATAATACCCATCAAACTTCCATACGACGTTTTCCTCTACATGGGGAAACATTTTTTTCACCGTCTCCCAGAATTTGGCCAGGGTTTCCTCGCGGAACTTGACGTCCCTGGCCTGTTGCGGTTTGCAGGGTGTTCCTATGAACGCGATCATATGCCCGGGCGGGGCTATCGTCTCATCGAAGTTAGTCTGTCCCAGTATTTGTAGAGGCAGCCCCACGTCGGCTAAACGCCAGGCAGACAGGTAGACAGGTTCGGTGA
>CAYLRS010000074.1:0-7349 GCA_964385895.1 uncultured Dehalococcoidales bacterium | reverse complement strand
TACCGAGTATTCCGAAACATATGGGCTCATCAGCAGGCCACCCATTCACGGACTTAATCAATCCGGGCATAATCAACATACCCAGACCGAACAGTCCAGCCGCAACGATGGTGTAGATGTACATACCCCTCATCCAGTTAATCCGTATCTTGCCATCCTTAGACATCACTACCTCCTTTCTGCCATATTCCTAACCCAATATTAATTATACCAAAACCAACGGATCTCCTACAAAATCAGATATGGGCATTATCAGATGTTAATATACTGGTAATATTATCACCGCGTTATGAAGCTAAAATGACGATGGTTTTACTTTAAGAGGATTAAGTTGAAGCTAACGTAAGGTAATATGATTACCTAACTTGGTGGACCATTGTTAATCTGGAACTTAGTTAACCGTACGCGCTAATAGCCCGTAGACAAGAAAGTTCGGGATCTGTCTTTAATGGTGTTATTTTTAGCTTCATGGTGGGCGATACTGGATTTGAACCAGTGACCCCCTGTGTGTAAAACAGGTGCTCTAACCACTGAGCTAATCGCCCGATATGGCACGCCTGGTGGGGCTTGAACCCACGGCCTCAGCCTCCGCAGGGCTGCGCTCTATCCACTGAGCTACAGGCGCACATGGTGCCGAAGGTGGGAGTTGAACCCACACATCCGTTACGGATACTACGCCCTGAACGTAGCGCGTCTGCCATTCCGCCACTTCGGCCCTGGGCAGCACAGGACTTGAACCTGTGACCCCTTGCGTGTGAAGCAAGTGCTCTAACCACTGAGCTAGCCGCCCCAACGCTATATTTTATTCTCACCCCAGGCTTAAAATCAAGGAATACGTTCGCTCAGTGGACACTTCACTTAGCTTGTGCCTATAATCAAGGTAATTAGTTGACCATGTATAAGATACAACGGAGCATCCGGCATTCGGATATATTGATTTATTTAATACTGGTGTATATAATCAAGAAAAACACATAAACAAAACCAGCGCAGAATTCGTTAGCTACTCAGAAAGTTTAGGGGATATAAGGGAGAAATGATATGCAGCAATGGATAAGGTGCCCCAGATGCGGTGCAAATAATACCCCGGGCCAGAGGTTCTGCAATGCCTGTGGCACTCCACTTGCCTCGGCATGCCCCAACTGCGGCACACCGGTGAATCCGGGCGTCACTTTCTGCCCCAGATGCGGTATGACGCTGGCCGGCGGCGTCCCCCAGCAGCCCGGGTACCCTCCGCAGCAGCCGGGTTACCCACCGGGTTATTACCCACCGCAGCAACCAGGATATCCTCCGCAACAGCCAGGCTATCCACCCCAGCAGCCCGGGTACCCTCCACAGCAGCCAGGTTATCCACCGGGTTATTACCCGCCTCAGCAACCCGGGTATCCTCCGCAGCCAGGTTATCCACCGCAGCAGCCGGGTTATCCACCGCAGCAGCCGGGTTATCCACCGCAGCAGCCGGGTTATCCACCACAGCCGCCGGGTTATCCACCGCAGCCGCCGGGTTACCCGCCTCAGCAGCCAGGTTATCCACCTCCACCACGTGGTGGCTACCCGCCGGGAGCACAACCTCCCAGGCAGGGTGGCGGCAAAGGGATGCTGGTATTTCTTCTGATCTTATTAGTACTGTCTCTTGCAGGATTCACATATTATGCAGCTTACCAGCACTATATCAAGTTACCATTTTCGGTGCCCGGCATTACCAGCGATAACACAACGAAGACGACCCAGGGACCCAAGGATACTACCCCGCCTGTAATAACCGGGGTTGAGGTAAGCGCCAAGGCTGTAAAGGAAGTAGGTATACTCTGGAAAACGGATGACCTTTCAAGCTCACAGGTGGAGTGGGGTACTACCAGCAGTTACGGGAATAAGACCGAGATTACGGACGACCCGACCTCGGGCAAAGTTCTTGGTGCAGTAACCCACGGGGTCAAAATCACGGGCCTCACCGGCAACACCACTTACCACTATCGCGTCGTATCAAAAAACAAAGACGGTTTTGAATCCAAATCTGATGACTATACCTTCACTACCCCTGCTGAATAATAATCATCCTTTCTTTTTTACTAAACTGAGCTTATCCATATGTACCAAAATACAATCCCCTGCCCGCACTGCGGCCACCAAAACCTCCATGGAACGTGGGTCTGCGCCGCTTGCGGCTTCACTTTGCTGGTTTACTGCCCTCACTGCCAGGCGGGAAATGAGACAGGAAGCCAGTTCTGCCAGTACTGTGGCTCATCACTTGCAGGACCCGGTCAGGCGCCTGTCCAGCAGCCACCGGGTGCGGGTCAGCCCCAGCAGTACTATCAACCAGATCAGCCGTATGAATATCAGGCACCCAGCGTACAACAGTCACAGCAACAATACCCGTATCAACAGGAGGGCTACCAGCAATATGATCCCTACCGGCAACCGGGACCAGCCTATTCCATCGGCGGCTTGCAGGATAGGCTGGACAACTTCGTTGGCAGGCTGAAGCAGCTCACCAGGACTACCAACCCCATACTGCTTTCTTCACTTGTCGTGCTGGTGGTAGGCCTGACGGTTTTTCTCGTACTGGCATTCCAGCTTGGCTGGATAAAGACCGGCGAGCCGCCCAAGCAAACATCCGGTCCCACGGATACTACGCCACCCATGATATTAATGTTGCAGGTCAAGGAAGGATCCAGCCCACATAGCGCTATCATCACCTGGTCTACCAGTAAGCCCTCCAGTACACAGGTCGAATACGGTATATGGCCATATGCCAATACTACTACCCCGGTAACAGACATGCCAATTCCCGGAGTCAATAGTGGATCATCAAACCATCAAGTGGGCCTCACTAATCTGTTGCCTAAGACATCTTACGTATACCGCGCAATCTCCATAGACAAGGATGGGAACAAGGCGGTGAGCCCCGAAATGCGGTTCGATACTACACCGTAACTCCGTTATATTGCCCATACCATAAAACAGTCATACAATATTAGAAAATCCAAAACAAAAATGCACAAGAATTTTCTCTGTCCTCTATGCCTGAAAGAGAACGCCGCTGGCAGCGCCAGTTGCGTTGGGTGCGGCACACCACTTGGCATCCTTGGTTCACAGAATACGTTTTGTCCCGGTTGCAACTGGCCGCGCGTGCCCCTGGACCGCTTCTGTGGCAACTGCGGTATTCCGCTTGATCCTACATGCCCTAACTGCGGCAATAAAGTTTCCAGGGATTCCAGGTACTGCCCGAAGTGCAGTTTCTTCTGCGACGGCGGGCGAGCGGGATTGAAATAGTATTTATTGTATAATCAATGGAGTACACATGGCTGATATACTGGACGAAGCACAATCTCTATTGCAGTGCAAAAGCTGCCCGTGGTATAAAAACTGCGTCCTTCCCGTGCGTGTAACCGAGCTCGACCTGCGCAAGCAGCTCGGGTCGAATATAAACGTTTACGGCACTCCCGGCATGGAGGAAGCCGGCCTCAACCAGCTCCTCTCCGGCCTCGCCTCTGCGGCGGAGAACTCAATACTCGAAGGCTGCCCTGTATTCATCGAAAGGCTGCGCTCCAACCTTAACCTGGCCGTGCGCATCAAGAAGATGATGCAGGAATGGGCGGACGAAAGCGACGAAAAGCTACCGTAGCCGCATATGTCATTGCGAGGAATGAAGTGACGTGGCGATCTCCCGGCATTAGGTCAGGCGATAAGTCTTCGATCATGAGATTGCTTCACTGAGGTCGCAATGACAAGTAAATGCGCTGGCAATGACACGCAATAAATTAAAGGATTGCCACGCTTCGCTCGCAATGACATGAAATAACAAAATGGCCAAAGAGATCAAGCTCATCTCCTGGAACGTGGTCAGCATACGCAACATGCTGGAGAAGGCTATTCTCTCACCCCAGGGACAGCAGCCGCTCAGCTTCCTCCGGTGGCTGGAAATTGAAGCGCCGGATATCATCTGCTTTCAGGAGACCAAGGTCCAACTCAACCAGGTACCCAAAGCGCTCGATCCAGCCCCCGGCTATAACGCATACTGGAACTTCTCCGATCGCAAGGGCTATAGCGGGGTTGCCACTTTCAGCCGTGAAAAACCGCTTAATGCGCAGAACGGTTTCGGCATCCCAAAATTCGATACGGAAGGCAGAGTGCTCGCCACTGAATATTCGGGGTTCAAGGTCTTCAACGTCTATTTCCCCAAGGCGTATTCTCCCAGGGAAGTCGAGAGCGCCCGCAAGGAAGGCGCAGCCAATGCTGACAGGATGGCAGAGCGCCTGCCATATAAGCTGGCTTTCTATGACGCGCTTCTGGAGCATGTTGACGCGCTGAAAGACAAGGGCGAGAAGCTGGTCATCTGCGGCGACTTCAATACCGCCCACACTATTATCGACCTGGCGCGGCCCAGGGAGAACAAGGACACCTCCGGCTTCCTGCCTGAGGAACGCGCCTGGATGGACAGGCTTGTAGCGCACGGTTATATAGACACATTCCGCCACTACAATAAAGAGCCCGGTCACTATACCTGGTGGAGCTACCGCTTCAAGGCCAGGGAAAAGGATATAGGCTGGAGGCTGGACTATTTCTTCATCTCGGAAAACCTGGTTAATTCGCTCACCGGCGCCTTCATGCTGAAAAACGTGCAGGGCTCCGACCACTGCCCCGTGGGCATCACCTTGAAAATAGCCTGATTTGAGCATATTATTAGGGTAAACGCACGGGAAGCATGAATGAAGACCGCTGAAAGCGCGGCAAGAACTATAGACACAGACCGGGGAAAGCCTGAGATTCTGCTTTTCGCACTGCAGGAACTCAGGTACGAAATATCCTGCATCGAGCAGAAGCACCAATTCCTCGGCACTGACTTCACCTCACTTTGCGATGACGCTATCTCACGTCTTCAAACACATGCACCATTGTACAGTGTGGATCCCTCACGTCATCACGAGGAGTGCGAAGAAATCAGGTCATTACGAGAAATGGAGCAACGAAGCAATCCCCCAAATATCCAGCCAGGCGAACCCGTCATCTTAGCCTCAACTATCAACCATCGCAACCTGCTGACCTCTGCCTTCGATAGCGCGGGACATTACCTTGAATTCGGCCTCGATAAAATGGGGGATGGCATCATCTTCGTCTTCGAACACATGCTAAAAATCGGTGGGGGCGGGAACGGCAGGTAAAATCCACACTTTAGGGGAGATGAATCATGGAGAGGCTGTCACTCAGGGAAAATTCATACGCTTACAAAGGACGAATTTAAATACGTCTGTCAGGCGTTACCCTTGGCGGTGTCCTTTTCCTGCTGCTCAAATATCAGCTCGACGGTCATACGGGCTATGTTGCCCGTGAGCGTTGAGCATACCTCGGGAAGTCCGGCCTGTACCGCCGCCATCATCTCGTCCTGGTCGAGCAGGTTGAAGAACCTGCCGAAGAATTTCGTCTGCAGGTCGTAGCAGCGGCAGGCGCCGTATTTCTCTATGAAGCGGTCGTGTAGCTGCCTCGAGAGCAGCAGCGCCTTCATCATCTTGCCGCGTCGGTGAAATTCGTCCTTCTGCCTGCCGAAGAGATAGCTGATGGCCATGGTGCCGCCGGAAAGCGCTCCGCAGTGCCCATCGCCTGTCAGTCCCACGCCATCAGCAAATCCGGTGGCCGCACGGAAGACATCTTTGTTCTCAACACCAAGTGCCTCGGTAACCGCAGCGAAAACACACTGCGCGCAGTTGCCGTATTCCAGTTCGTACTTCTTCGCCAGTTCAAACGTCTTATCCTTAATTTCGTGCTTTGATTTTTCCAATTTTTTACCTCCTTTAATCTCCAGCCTCAATCCACGAGCATGAGGCAGTATACATTTTGCGTATCGTTCCTCTCCCGCAGGGGAACTATGAAGAATCCGTTATTCCGCGCAGTCTGATAGACGTCTATTCCTGATCCTTCCATTGATGGCCTGGCGCGGAAGCCGAAGCTGCAGGGCACCCCACTTTGCTTGGCGCACTGCTTGCAGAGGCGGCAGGGGCCGCAGAGCAAAACCAGTGCTTTGTAATAGCCATCCTTGAACATCTCTGCCTCGAGATCTATCAGCATATCGAGGTAGGGCTTCCATTTTTTATTCCTCCCGGGCGTCCTGGGCGCCTCGACATGAAACAGAACGGCACGGTGGTAGCAGTCCAGCAGTGCCCTGGTTTGCTGCGGCGTCTTCGTGTCGGGCGGGCAGCAATATCCCCTGCCATATTCCGGGCAGCCGAACTGGCATTTCCAGCGCACCCACTCTGACGTCACCACGCTGCCGGGGTGAATCTGTTTAACATCGGTGGCGCCGCCTTCCAGTGCGCGCTGGCAATACTTCTCCAGGTCAGTATCACACATATTGACTCCTCCTCCTGCAAGAATTTAAAGAAAACCTGTTTGACAGGCATTGAGGCACAGCCGGGCTTTGTAAATTATAAGTAGGTGGTTTATAGTTAGCAACCGGCGCCGAATTTTACACAGATTTTACACAACGCTAATAATCTGCTAACAAAGTATTCTTATACTGAAAATAGCTGATGGGATAAATAAGCCTTTCAGCAATAGTCTTCCACAAGAAGGAGGTCAAAGATGTTGAAAAAAGTAACATACGTACTGGCCGGCGTGCTTGCCGCGGCGGTACTGGTAGCAGGCGTAGCAACAGCGGCATATGCCGATGACGGCAAGGGCGCTGCCAAAGGCCCCTGGGGTGGCAGGATGCTGGAGAGGGTCGCACAGATAGTCAATATCGACCAACAGAAGCTGGCCGATGCTTTCAAACAGGCCGGTTCCGAGATGCGCCAGGAAGGTATCAATGACAGGTTCGCTAAATGGGTGTCTGAAGGCAAGCTTACCCAGGAACAGGCAGATCAGTACAAGGCATGGCTCGCTGCCAGGCCCAACGGGGCGTTCATGGGGCCCAAGGTCATGGATAAACTCCTCGCTGATGGCAAGATAGATCAGGCGCAGTACGACGTCACCAAGGCATGGTGGGATAAAAAGCCTAATATTGAACTGCCAAAGCCGCAGAAGCCCGATAATGCACCACCCCACGGCTTTAACCATAACCGGTCAGGCAAAGCTCCCTGCAACTCTCAATAATAGACCTACTGTATATAAAGTACAGAAATTGAAAGTCAGATCCAAAGAGGGACGGGAAAATGTCCCGCCCCCCTTTCCAGTTAAACCAACAAATAATTGGAAAGCTCACGGGATCATAAAAACCGGTTTGCGTTTTTCTTTAAAAGCCTTTAACCCCTCTTTGCCATCTGGATTATCTGCACAACTGCAAATTCCTGAACGCTCCTGTTCGATTTGTGATTCAAAGGCATTATTGAATGAATCTGTGAGAAGTTGTTTTGCCC
>CAYLRS010000073.1:0-7385 GCA_964385895.1 uncultured Dehalococcoidales bacterium | reverse complement strand
CGCTAAAAATCGATATCAAAGTGGGTAAAAACTGGGACGAGATGAGCTGATGCCCGAGCTGCCCGAAGTTGAAACTATTAAAACTGAGCTCGAACCCTATTTAACCGGGCGCATATTTACCAGCGTCAGGATCTATGACACGCGACCCGTGCAAAAATTATCCCCAGACGAATTTTGCAGCCGTCTAACCGGGCAAAAAATTCTGGGGCTTACACGCCGGGGGAAATACATCACACTTAACCTTTCGGCAGGTGATAAGCTGGTAGTACACCTGCGCATGACCGGGTCGCTGCTATGGAACCCCTGCAATGTAGAGCCGTTCACACGCCTTGAGTTCTTCTTTGATGATGGTGGCTGCCTGGTTTACACGGACGTGCGGCGTTTCGGCACTATGTACCTTGTAAAACAATCCGAAGAAGTCACCAGCAAACTGGGAATCGAACCGCTCGGCAGTGAATTCACGTCTTTATCTCTGGCAAACCTTATTCATGCCCGCTCCGCTCCAATCAAAGCTGTATTGCTTGACCAGGGACTGATAGCCGGAATCGGCAATATGTACGCGGATGAAGCTCTCTTCGCGTCTAAAATCCACCCTTTAAGGGCTTCCATGGATCTGGATAAAGCTGAGATAGGCACTCTTTATAAGTCAATCAGGAGTGTGCTTAGAAAAGCTATAAAAAATAAGGGTGCCAGCATCAGGAACTACCGCTGCCCGGACGGGGAAACGGGAACAGCACACGAAGAATTTGCCGTTGCCCACCGCGCGGGAGAGCGCTGCCCGCGCTGCGGGACAATAATAAAACGCATGGTCGTCCGCCAGCGCGGGACCTATTACTGCCCAAAATGCCAGAAAGGGAAATAGTTGAACCTCCCCTATTGCATATAGCGTATATTTGTGGTAAAAGTTGATTAAGGTTAGAAAAGGAGGTAATCAAAATGCCTGCATGGATGAAACTGACCGACGATCTTGGCCCTGAGAAAATACTCCACGTTTATGACCCGGTAACCGGGATGAAAGGCGTGGTCGTGGTGGACACCGTCTCGCTGGCAGGGGCGGCGGGCGGCACGCGCATGCTGCCCGATATCACCACCGAGGAAATCTGCTGGCTGGCAAGGGCCATGACGTATAAGTTCGCCATCCTGGACTTCCCTATCGGAGGCGCCAAGGCCGGTATCTGGGCAGAACCGGATATCCACGGCCCACAGCGCAAGGAACTCATTACCTCATTTGGCAACGCCGTGAAGCCGCTGCTGGCATCGGGGATCACCCTTGCGGCAGACATGGGAACAGATACCGAAGATGTGGCCACCTTTTACCAGGGGGCAGGCGTGCCGGCCAGGTTCACCGGGCTTTCCGCGCAGAAAATAGATGGAGAACCGATGGAAGACCACGCCACAGGTTACGGTGTAGTAGTGGCAGCGATGGCAGCCTGCCAGATTGCAGGACTGGACATCAAGAACGCGAAAGTAGCCATTGAGGGCTTCGGCAAGGTTGTAGGCGGCGTGGCACGCTACATCTCTGAATCTGGCGCCAAGGTAGTTGCTATTTCAACAATAAATGGCACGGCTTATAACAAGGACGGCCTGGATGTACATGCGCTGCTGCAGGCACGCAAGACCGAAGGTGATAAAGCGGTTACAGAGTATAAGCATGCCAAGCATATGAAAGCGGCAGACCTGTATTCACTGCCGGTGGATATATTAATACCCGGTGCCAGGCCGTACGTGATCACCAGGAAAAATGCGGGCAGTATCAAGGCCAAGGTGATCTCCAGCATAGCCAATATCCCCATTACTGTAGAGGCGGAAGAGATACTGTTCAGGAAAGGCATCCTGTCCGTCCCGGATTTCATTTCCAATGCAGGCGGCGTAATACTCGGCGTTGTGGATGTGCTGGGCGGCACCGCAGATGACGTCTTCAGGGTGCTCAGAGACTTCCTTGGCCCGCTCACTACCGAAATACTCAACGAAGCCAGGTTGAAGAACATCAATCCCAGGAGCCTGGCAGTAAAGAAGGCAACGGAAAAGATACTGGCTGCAAGACAGCAACAGCAGGCGCAGCCTTCCATTGAAGAACTCATGGCCAATATGAAGCAGCGCCTGAAGCTGTAAAGATCCCGCAGCGTTAGCCCGATAGCCTGAAATAAAAATTTGAAGGAGGTACGTTATGACAGAGTCGGCCGCGCGAGCTTTAGCCCTTCTACGTGACGGCAGCCATTTCCAATGGTACATAATTCCCCTATTTGCCCTCGTCGTGTATGTATACGCCAACGAACTGGAACGCAAGAACTGGAGCCTGATACTCGCAGGCCTTGCCTTCTGGGGCATGGACTGGTTCAACGAGATATGGAACGGGCTGGTCTTTCACTTCACAGGCTACGCGCCGGTGTGGGGCACGCCGGGCAACGGCAGTGCTTTCGTAATCCTGATAGGCCTTAATATAGAAATATGCTTCATGTTCGCGCTCGCAGGCATAACCTTCTCAAAAATGCTGCCGGCCGATAAAAAGCTGAAAATCATCGGCATACCCAACCGGCTTTTATTTGCCATAGCCGGCTCGATATTCTGCGTCTTCGTGGAATGCCTGCTTAACTGGGTGGGTGCGCTTACCTGGGATTACCCGTGGTGGAGCATGGGAGCCCCCTGGCTTATCTTCCTCATAGGTTACCTGCCCTTCTTCCTGATGTCCTTCTGGGTATATGACATGGAGAAGCTTAAGAGTAAGCTGCTCACTGTGGGTATAATACTCGGCTTCGATATACTTTGCCTTATCGTCTTCATGGGCATCATGAAGTGGATTTAACAATCTGAAAAGCCTTCGACTCGATTCAGTGGCCGTTGCCAAAGTATTATGACAATGGCCCTTTATCTTTTCATCAACCGTAGCTTGCAATCCGCTAAAAGTATGACGCGCTCCTCGGATTAAAGTACTATACCTTCTCCATTCCCCCGTGTTAAAAAGTCATACCGCATACGGATTACTGCATTACTGGGCCTGAGGTATACTTTATTCGGTCATTTCTACACAAGGAGAACATTTCTTTAAGATGCACCAGTTAAAATTAGCAAGTGAAGCAACAAATACAAACATATTAGAAAAGCAGATCAGCTTCGGCAGCAATGGTATAAAATTGAATGGCAAGCTCTTTTTGCCCGCTGGAGCAAGCAGGCATCATCGTGTACCAGGCGCAGTGCTCTGCCACGGTTACGGCAACGACCAGGCATCCTTCGAAGCCAGCGCACATACCATGTCGGAGGAGGGTATAGCCATACTCACTTTTGATTTTCGCGGGCATGGCTCCAGCGGAGGCACACTGGACGGCAGAATGGTAGAAGACGTCCTTGACGCCTGGGACTACCTCCATTCTCGGCCCGAGGTTGACCGCAAGCGCATGGGACTCATCGGACACAGCATGGGCGCCATCTCGGCGGTCATGGCGGCCGGTAAAGTGAAGAAAGCCAGGGCGCTGGTAGCGCTCGCCTGCCCGGGCGAGATAAAGCACGTTGTCATGGAGAATCCTGATCACATAGCCTACCCCTGGTTCAGAAGGGTCATCGGGCTCATAATGAGGATAAGCACACGCGTTAGCAAACTCAAGGTTCGCGTAGACTTCCATAAGTTCCTCGATGCCTTCCCCAAGATGAAAGTATCGGAGGCGCTGGCAGGTCTGGAGGACTGCTCCAAGCTTTTCGTCTTCTGCATCAGCGACCGAGTGACACCGTATAACAGGTTTCTTTACTCTTACGCCAGATCCAGCGAACCCAAGCAGGTGATCCTGACCAACGGCAATCACAATACGCCGCTTGAAAGCGATACACTGCGTTCCCACTGGACCAGCTGGGCCATCCGCACACTTCACGGCAGGCATGATGATTAAACACGTGAAAATCAATGGAGAATAAAATATGAAAGTGTTGATAACAGGTGGTGCGGGACGCCTCGGGGTTACAATAGCAAAGCATTTCATCAATGACGGATTTACAGTGAGGGTCCTCGATCTGGACAACCCGCGCAACCGTAAAGCCATCTCTGGTATCGAAAACGATGTGGATATCTTCTGGGGCGACATTACCGATGCTGACTCTGTTAAAAGCGCCCTCGAAGGAATCGATACCGTTGTCCATATGGCAGCCATACTTCCGCCTATCGCGGACCAGAAGCCAGAACTGGCACGCAGGGTAAATGTTGAAGGTACGCGTCTCCTCATTAGCCAATTAGCGAGAATCGGCAGGAGGATTCCCTTAATATATACTTCATCTGTCGCTGTGCATGGCCCCACCCCCGAAGCTGCCAATCCGATATGTGCCGAAAAGCACCTCTGCAAGCCAATGGGTGGCTACGCTCAAACCAAATATGAGGCCGAAAACATAATCAGGGAGTCTGGACTTGATCACGTTATATTGAGGTTGTCGGTCAACATGTACTTCAATTTCGAGCTGGGCGATCTAAGGCGTATGTTCAGTGTCCCACTTAAAAACAGGATCGAGTTCTGCCACCCGGATAATACCGCCACTGCCATTGTCAACGCCGTCACCAGGTTTGAGGAAGTTAAGAACAACACCTTCATCATCAGCGGTGGTCCCGGGGAGAGGATGCTTTACAGGGATATGATAGGAGCGATATTGAAGGTGCTTGGCCTGCCGGTCCCGCCCGACTATAAATTTACCAGCAAACCTTACTATCTCGACTGGTATGATACTTCCAGGTCAGAGGCAATGCTGAAGTACCACATCAAGACTTTCACTCATTATATACAGGATTATACCCACGAGCTAACCAGGCGTTTCACGCCGCTTTTCATACCTTTCATGCGCTACTTTGTAAGCCCATTGTTCGGCTGGATGGTAGTACGTATGATTTAGCGGCAACTCACAGCTCACACCTCCTTACTTAAAATAGAGGGCCTTGCACCAGCCCTCTATTTTAATTCGCCATAGAGAAGTGTATAATTCTATGCCAGCAGACCTGCTAAACTAATTAATCCTTCAATCAAAATTATAAGGAGGACGAGGTGTCAAGAAGAGTAGCCATTGTAGGTATCGGTCAGACCCGCCATACCGGCCGCAGGCCCTATCAAAATGATGGTGAGATGATTTACGATGCAGTCAGCCTGGCCATGGAAGATGCACAGCTCTCCAGAAAAGATCTCGAAACCGTTATCATAGGCAATATGGACCTTTTCGAAGGGCATCATCTCAACGACGCAATGCTGGCGGATTACTCGGGATGCGCCGGCAAGTCCGGATTCAAGATGAATACCGGCGGCACGGTCGGAACAATGGAAATTGTAACCGCCTGGTACAATATCGCCTCGGGCTACTGTGATACCTGTCTGGTGATAGGATGGGAAAAACACGACGAGGGTCCTGTAACTTCAGCCATAACCACGATATACGATCCAGCTTACCAGAGGAATTTCCAGGTGGGCGCGGTTTCGGGTCTGGCACTCTTATCCAATGATTATATGATGCGCACCGGCTGCCCGCTTGAGGTGGGAGCTATCATACGCGCTTACATGTCGGAAAACGCCTCCCGCAACCCGAATGCCCATATAAGAAACGTTTTCACTGTCCAGGACGTGCTGACTGCAAGGATGGTGCTCTACCCGCTCACATTGCTGATGATTTGTCCCACCAGCCTCGGCGCCTGCGCCATGATACTTGCCAGCGAGGAGAAAGCCAAAAAGATCACCAGAAAGCCGGTATGGATCAAGGATCATGTTACAGTTCATGCCGAAGAAGGTGGCGGGCTATTTGACGCAATGACGGGAGGGCCTCGTAAGAACTCGGAGACCGAAGCCGGCCGCATAATACTGAGCCGCAATCATATTACCAAGCCAATGGAAGAGATACAGCTCTTCGAGATGTACGACCCCTGCCCCTTCTTTCATCCCTTCTTTATGGAAGATTTTGGCATTTGCCCCGAGGGCCAGGCCTGGAAGCTTATCGAGAAAGGTATGACGAACAGGGACGGCGCGTTCCCTATCTCGCCTTCGGGAGGTGTGATGTGTACCAACGCCATCGGCGATTCCGGTACGCTCAGGGTGGCAGAAGCTGCGCTCCAGTTAAGAGAGGATGCCGGCGAGCACCAGATAACGCGCAAGGTCAGGCAGGCGCTTGCCAGCGGCTTCGGCGGTTCCAACTGGACGGACCTCTTCCTGCTTAGCAACGAGTTAAGCTGATGGAAAGCCGCATAGCTAAAGAGCTAAAGCTCCGTTATCATCCCGTAGCTGTAATCTTTTCTGATAAAAAGCCTGAAAATGCCCTGCAGTTCAAAGAGGGCAAGTGGGGCTGTGTCATCAGCATGCTCACAGCAGCAGCAAAGGGCAAAATCGTTGCGCTCGACCGTAAAACTGTGCGATGTATGGGAGGCAGGACAGGGGTTGGATTCGGTAATGCCTATGCTGAGAACCCAGGCTGGATAGAATATTTTCTATCCACAGGCAAACCGGGGGAATACGAGGGAGAAGCTTATAAAAAGACACCCGAGCTTGCCAAGAAAATGATCGAACGTGTACCGGCAACCAGCATCACATTCGAGTACGTCATCCTGAAACCGTTGAACAAAGTCGATCCCGAAAAGGAAAAGCTTGAACTGGTCATTTTCTATGCCAATCCTGATCAGCTATCGGCTCTTACAGTCCTGGCAAATTACGGCCGCCCCACCAACGATAACGTAGCTATAAACATGGGCTCGGCCTGTAGCACGGTATGCCTCTATCCCTACCAGGAAAGCCAGCGTGAAATGCCGAAAGCGGTTATAGGACTCACCGATGTCACCGCCCGTCCCTACGTCGATCCTGATATCCTCGCCTTCACAATCCCCTATAAAATGTTCCTTGAGATGGAAGCCGATGTGCCGGGCAGCTTCCTTGAAAAGAAATCGTGGTTGAAGTTGAGGGAGAGGATAAAATGATTGCCTATTGCGGATTGGATTGCTTCAAGTGTCCAGCTTATATTGCCACCCAGGCAGGAAATGGGGAAATAATACAGGGATTCCGGTATGGGCTTTTTCGAAAAAATAGCTGATTTCATCTTCCGCATAGCCACCGGTGATAGAAAAAGTCGCTGGATCTTCACCCCGGTCGTCGGCTTACTATATATCAGCGTTGTGGCGCTTTTCATCGTTGCCGCGCTACTCACAGATAAGTGGTTGAATCTGCCTTCGATCAGCTTTATGCCCTGGACTCTTATACCAGCGCTGCTCTTTTTAGTACCGGGATTCATCCTTGGCACCTGGACCTGGACAATGTTCCTCCGTGCACATGGCACTGCAGTACCGGTGAACCCGCCGCAGAAGCTGATCACCACCGGCATTTACGCGTACAGCCGGAATCCCATGATGCTGGGACTGTTCCTTATATTATTTGGACTCGGCTTCCTGG
>CAYLRS010000072.1:0-7515 GCA_964385895.1 uncultured Dehalococcoidales bacterium | reverse complement strand
CATGGATGACCAGTTGAAGGCTTTCATTGATTCCAAGTTCCAGATACCGCCGCTCGAGGGAGTGGACAGGGTCTGTTCACTGGAAGAGGCAGTCAGCAAGCATGTCCGTGAGGGCATGTCCCTCCATTTCGCGGGCAGGAGCGGTGCCCTTTTCTACCAGCTTGTGCGGGAATTCTGGGGCAGGAAAGCCGACTTCACGGTCATCAGCCCCTATACTGCAGGCTTGATGCTTGTCCTCATACGCGGCGGGCTACTCAAGAAAGCTGTCACCAGCTATACGGGCAACACCTATCCGACTCCCGGGCCTAATCCCCTGGTGCAGAAAGCTTACATGTCCAATGCCGTGGAGTTTGAGAACTGGACCATGCTGACCATCTCACAAAGGCTGCTGGCGGGAGCCATGGGATGGGATTTCATCCCCACCAGGTCGCTGATCGGCAGCTCCATGGCCGAGGAGAACAGAGACGCCTTTGCAGTTATAGATTCGCCGTTCGGGACGGGCGAAAAGGCGGGTCTTATGAAAGCGCTGCGGCCCGATATCACCTTCGTCCACGGCGTGGCAGCCGACCGCAGCGGCAATACCATCATGACATACCCCCTCAGCGGGGATGCCTTCGGCGCCTGGGCGGCGAAGGATGGGGTGATCGTGAGCGTAGAGCACGTGGTGCCTACCGAATATATCCGTACCCACTCACATCTGGTGCGTGTACCGTCCTACATGGTCAAAGCCGTCTGCGAGGTGCCCTACGGTGCCCACCCCGGAGGGTTGCCCAGCTGTGGCATTCCCCAGTTTGAGGGGTATTTCGACGACTACGACTTCGCCACCCTGATACGCGAAGCCTCCATGGATGAGGCTAAATTCCTGGGTTTCATCCAGGAGTGGATCCTAAACTGCAAAGACCACAAGCAGTACGTGGAGAAGATTGGCAAGGACAGGCTGCGCTACCTGAAAGACAAAGCCAAGCAGCATTCCTGGGTTGTGGAGACGCTGGCTGCGCTTCCCGATGCCGGACTGGATAAGGAATCGAACCAGCTCGAGCGCATGGTTATAGCGGGGTGCAGGTATATTGTCGACCTGTGCAGAGCGAAAGGATATAAGACCATGTTATGCGGTGTGGGATTATCCAACCTTGCAGGGTGGCTGGCAGCCTACAAGCTGAAGGAGATGAAATGTGAAATAGATCTGCTGGCGGAGATCGGCATGTACGGCTACCTGCCCCGTCCTTCCGACCCCACGGTCTTCAGCATGCACAATATGCCTTCCTGCAAGATGCTGACCAACATCGATACAGCGCTGGGCGTCCTCGCAGGCGGTTCGACCAACTCCTGTCTGGGCGTGTTGGGTGCGGCGCAGGTGGATAAGCATGGAAATGCCAACTCTACAAAGATACCCGGCGTTTTCTACATCGTCGGCTCGGGCGGCGCCAATGACGTGGCCAGCGCCTGCCGCGAGACAGTGGTCTTCGCCACCTCCGGCAGGGAACGGCTGGTGGACAAGGTGCCCTATATCACCTTTCCTGGCAATAATGTGAAAACGCTGGTCACGGATGTGGGCATCTTTGAGAAACTGGACGGTAAGGATACTTTCACCCTCACCGCCTATATCCCATATACTACAGCCTTAAGAGCCGAAGAGGCCATTAAAGGGATCAAGAAGGTCGTAGCCTGGGAGCTGGATGTGGCGCCGGATTTAAAGAAGATAGAGCTGCCCTCCTATGAGGAGAAGACAATGGTGCGGCTCTTCGATCCCAGAGGTTACTTCACGCGATCTTAACACGTGTCCGCAGGGTCGGGTTTTTAAACCCGACCGCTCTATATCGGGCGGACCTGAAGGTTCGCCCCTGCGTTGATTTTATTACCCGGTCCTTCCAAATTCCTTCTTAAGTTGCTGTGAACTCAGGTGTATCATGGTGGGCCTGCCGTGCGGGCAGGTGCCGGGTTGTGAAGTACGCTCAAGCTGTGTTATAAGCCTCCGCATATCCTCGGTGTCCAATGCCTCGCCGGCGCGGATGGCGCCGTGGCACGCCAGCGACTGCGCTACCTTGTGCTCTCTTTTCTGGCTGTCCTGCTCATTCCCCAGCATGTCCAGCAGTTCCTTAACCGTCTCTTTAAGGTTGGTGTCATTGAGCATAGCCGGCACTGCCCGCAGCAGCCAAGTCCTTTCCCCGAAGGGCTCCATATCGAAGCCGAATTCGTGCAGCAGGTCTGCCGACTGGCTGAATACCTGGTCCTGTTCCGGGGTCAACTCGATGGCGAGCGGCTCCAGCATGCCCTGTAGCTCAGGTTTTTTCTCCACCCTCTGTGCCATTATCTTCTCGAACAATACCCTTTCGTGAGCGGCATGCTGGTCGATGAGGTATAGCCCCTCCGGTCCCTCTGCCAGTATATAGCTTGCTGAAAGCTGCCCTAGCGTCCTGAGGACAGGCAAACCGGCAGCGGCTACAGGGGATCTTTCCCACAGCGAGGCAGCCCGGGCATCGTTATCAGGGGATATGGTGACAGCGGGGAGCGGTGCTTTTACCAGGGCGTTGTTAAGTGCCTTCTGCACGGCAGTGAAGACGGCATTATTGCTGCGGAACTTCACCTCCAGCTTGGTGGGGTGCACGTTGACGTCTACTTCTTCCGGCGGTATCGATATATTCAATATAACCACCGGGTGCCTGCCCGTCATCAGCAGCCCTCCGTACGCAGCTTCAACCGCCTTGGAAAGCAGGCTGTTGCGTACATAGCGCCTGTTCACGAAGAAGCTCAGATAACTGCGACTCGAGCGCTGCACCGAAGGTGGGCTGCAGAGGCCCTCTATTTTTATCATGGCGTCACCGCTTGCGACCACCAGCATCTTTTGCGCTATTTCAAGGCCGTAGATTTCGGCGATTGCTAAGCGCAAGTCGCCGTTGCCAGAGGTACGTAGGTTGACCCGGCCGTCGATGATAGTCTGGAACTTGACCTCAGGGAAGGCCAACGCATACTGGCCAACGAACGTGGCTAAATGTCCTGCCTCGGTGGAGGGCGATTTAAGGAACTTGAGCCTTGCCGGGAAGCTGCGGAAGAGGTGGTGCACGGTTATTGTAGTACCGCGCGGCCGGCTCTTCTTCTCCCTGGCCGTGACCTTGCCGTTTTCCAGGTGGAGATAAGTGGCCGCGTTGCTGTCCGGGTCTTTGGATAGTATCTCAACATCTGCAACGGCCGCTATGCTCGGCAATGCCTCGCCGCGGAACCCGAGGGTGCTGATATGCTCAAGGTCATCCAGCTTGGTTATCTTGCTGGTAGCATGCCTCCTGATGGCGATTTCAGCTTCGACTGCTGAAAGGCCGCAGCCATTATCCGTCACACGCAGGAAGCTCACGCCGCCGTTCTGGGCTTCTACGGTTATTTCAGTCGCGCCGGCATCCAGGGAGTTCTCGATAAGCTCCTTGGCCGCTGACGAAGGCCGTTCTATCACCTCACCGGCGGCGATCTTGGAGGTAATTTCAGGTGGTAGGACTATAATGGGCATAAGGTTATTTTACAATATTCCGGCGGCTTGATTTAACCACCTCTGAGCATATACAATACATAAAATTTTGTGCAATTGCCGGTGCATGTATTCAAATAATCCAGGAGGTAGTTTCCACTATGGCAAAACACGAGGCTGATAAGGCGTTGGAAGAAAGGAAGCCGGCAGGCCTGTTGCCCCCGCACGTTAGAGCTTTCTATATGAGAGCGCAGGAGGACTACGAAGGCTTCTGGGAGGAAGCCGCACTTAGCGCCAAGCATGATATCCACTGGTTCAGGAAGTGGGATAAGGTATTCGAGCATAACTACCCCACCTTCAAATGGTATATCGGCGGAAAAACTAATATCTGCTACAACGCGCTCGACTACAAGGTCAAGATGGGCAAAGGCGCCAAGGCGGCTTTCATATCCGAGTCCGGCGATACCGGCGAGGTGAAGACGGTCACGTATATCCAACTTTTGAACCTGGTTAAGAAATACGCCGCGGCTCTGCGTGGCATCGGGGTAAACAAGGGCGACCGGGTTGCTGTCTACATGCCCATGGGCATCGAGGCAGCGGGCATGATGCTTGCCTGCGCCCGCATAGGCGCTGTGCACGTGGTCATCTTTGCCGGCTTTTCACCGCGGGCAATAGCCGACCGCGTAGAGCTCAGTGGCGCTAAATATGTAGTCTGCAAGGCCAGAGGGTCGAGGCGCGGCAAACCTATCCAGCTCAAGGAGATGGTTGACGACGCTCTTGACAGGCTGCCGGCAGGCCACGGATTCAAGCATACGGTAGTTCTGAACACTCCAGAGGACAAGGACATCCCTATGAAGGCCGGGCGGGATATGTACTGGGCGGATTTCCTGGCAAAAGCCGAAGGTCAGAGCGGAGATTACGTCGAGATGGAATCCAACGAGCCGCTGTTCCTGCTGCCGACATCCGGCACCACAGCCAAGCCCAAGATAAGCATGCAGTGCCACGCCGGCTACCAGGTCTATGTCTATTCCATGGGAAAGTGGATTTACAACCTTAACGCCAGCGATATCTGGTTCTCAACTTCCGATATAGGCTGGATTGTAGGCCACAGCTACAACGTGTACGCCCCTCTGTTGCACGGCTGCACGTCAATTTTGTACGAGGGAACACCTGACTATCCTAAGAACGATATGTGGTATGACATCATCGAGCGCAATCATGTGACTGGCATATTCACGTCACCAACGGGCATCCGCGGCCTGGCAAGGTCTGGCGTGGAACCGGCGCGCAAGCATGATTTGAGCAGCGTGCAGAGGGTGGTCTGCGCCGGCGAGGTGCTCAATCCCGCGGCCTGGAAATGGTTCCAGGAAGAGGTATTTGAAAATAAAATTCCGGTCGTCGATCACATGTGGCAGACCGAGACCTCCGGCGCTATCATCGGTAATCCCTATGGGCTGGGCATGGCTCCTATCAAGCCCGGCTCCGCGGCCTTCCCCACACCGGGCGTGATAGCAGACATTGTTGACGAGAAAGACGGCCGCTCGCTGGGTATAGGAGAGAAAGGCGTACTGGTTATAACCAAGCCCTTCCCGGGCCTGACGCCGAATTTGTGGGGCGATCCCGAGCGCTACAGGACCGACTACTGGGAGGCGCGCCCGGGCACCAAAGGCATGTACTATGCCGGCGATGCCGCTGAAAGGGATGCAGACGGCTATATCTGGTTCGCCGGCCGCGCCGACGAGGTCATGAAGATTGCCGCCCACCGCATCGGCACCATTGAGGTAGAGAATGCACTTGTATCGCACCCCGCGGTAGTTGAGGCGGCGGTCACGGGCGTTCCCGACGAACTGAGGGGCGAGGTTGCCAGCGCCTTCGTGGTATTAAATAAGAACTTTGAACCCAGCGATGCGCTCAAGAAGGAGCTGATGGACCATGTGAGGAAGGAAATGGGCGCCATCATAGTGATGAAGGACATCGGCTTCATCCACATGCTGCCCAAGACGCGCAGCGGAAAGATCATGCGCCGCGTCATCAAAGCCCTCCTCACCAACAAGGAGCTGGGCGACCTCTCCACCATCGAAGAAGAAGCCTCGGTGGACGAGATCAAGGAAGCTATTCAGAAGATAGGCAAAATCTGATTAAATTGTAAGGGGCGGGTATACCCGTCCCCAAATTACTCTTTTTGACGCTTGGAGCTTTACTTACAACGTCGTTGCGAGGCGCGCAGCGCCGAAGCAATCTCCTGGCCATATATCAAGCGGGCTCGGATAAAAGTGGCATCTCGTCCCATATATAGCCTTCCAGCTCACGACCAGCCTTCTTTTTGTTAAATCCTCCCCACTGCTTAAAAAAGAAAGGGATTCCGGCACTATTGCACTGGTCGCGTATATCAATTACCCAGTCACTACAGATAGGGCGAGCTCGTGGTCCCGATTCACCACCAACAATGCCCCAGTCAATGTCTTTTAAGTCAATATTATTAATCGGACCTAAAAGTGGTTCAAAGGAAATAAACTTAATGCGAGCATTTATCTGCCGTAAATGTTCTATTCTATACACGTAATCGCTTGCTTCTACTGTGACCCCCATCCAGATATTATTCGACCAGTTCAACCTGGAAGACACCTTAAGCAACCTGTCCGACCGTTTTGTGAGAATCTGGAAATTGTGCCAGTGGGCACGATTCATAGTGTCGAAAATTTGGATTATGAAATCATCGGTAACCTGTTCGTGAAAAAGGTCGCTCATAGAATTAACAAAAATCATTTGTGGCTTTTTCCAGCGTAAAGGTAGGGGTAACAGGTGATAATGCATGGTCGGCTTAAACCCATTTACATAATTTGGATTGGACATAGCCTGAAGACGTAAAGCCATACGTTCGGCATAGCAGTTTTTACATCCGGGACTTATTTTTGTACAACCGGTTACAGGATTCCACGTAGATTCAGTCCATTCAATCGATGATGATAGAGCCATTATTAAGCACGCTTATTCCTGTATTTATTAAAAATATCGACAATGATATCATCTGCTACTTTTTGTTGTGAAGCGAAAAACAGGTAGTAAACTATCGCGTTCTTAGAATTTCGCATGGGTATGGGATCTGGAACGAATTTGAAACCGGCCACTTTCTTAAGGCGATCTTTGAAAGCAAGTGCAATTGTCCGGTTATCAGACTTTCGATCTTCGCCGAATAAATCTCTCCTGCTATATGCTGCACGCTGCCAAGAATCGTCACCCCAAAAAGCATTCATGCGCTGAATATTAGAGGGATCAACATCTTCAGGATTCGTCCATAGTACGTTACGATTCATATCTGCTACTGGGAAGTTTAAGAACATTTCTATGCTTTGCATTGAGCCAGCAGTCTTAATAACATCCCAATTGAGGTGTAAACCCATAAGGATCTAAAAGGCAAAGTCCCCTTCGGTATTCTTTATACTGAACATGTGGAAATACATCCGAAATCAATTTATTGTTACAATCGCCTTCGAGTATATTAACATTTGGGCGATTCGCTGCTATTTTACGTAGCTCTTCAACCTTGAACTGTCAATATCAATGAAGTAATACTCTTTGAACGGTGGAATGATATCAAGGGCAATTTGAGGGCTGCCGGAAACGAACTCCCTTGTAGTACGTGAGATATGTTTACCCGCGCCCGCGAATGCGTCGATATAAATGTGATGAAAGGATGGATCAATCTTCTTTGACAGAATCAGCGAATAGGCAGCGGCGTACTTTCGAATGATCTCAAGCTTTATCTCAGTCCAATACCCGATTTCGTCGAAGCTGAACTTCATGGACAATATAATACAATTGTTCTAATAGTTCGTCAATACCTAATTCTACGGGTTATTATCCCTGCCCCTCCTTCCTCTTCTTCAATTCGAGTGCGGTCTTCAGCCCTTTCTCCCTGATGACCTTGAAGGCCAGGCTGCGCCCGGTGATGCGGTAGTAGCGCTTGCCGTACTTCCTGAGCAGTTTTTTATCGATCTCGAAGCCCAGCCCGGGCCGCTTGAAGGGCTGCAGCATGGCGTTCTTATCCGGGATTATGGGCT
>CAYLRS010000071.1:0-7665 GCA_964385895.1 uncultured Dehalococcoidales bacterium | reverse complement strand
TGCAGTTCCTTCCTGATGTGACAGTACCATGCGAGGTATGCAAGGGCAAGCGTTACAACAGAGAAGCACTGGATATTCATTTTAAAGGCAAGAATATTGCGGATGTCCTGGATATGACCGTGGAGGAAGCCACGGCTTTCTTCGAGCATTTTCCCAAGATCAAAAGTAAGCTGGCAACTTTGCGGGATGTGGGACTCGGATATATGAGGGTAGGCCAGCCAGCTCCCACGTTATCTGGAGGCGAGGCCCAGCGTGTAAAACTGGCCTCTGAATTATCAAGAAGATCGACAGGTAAGACGATTTATATACTCGACGAGCCTACAACGGGCCTCTCCTTTGCGGACATCGATTGTCTTCTAAAAGTATTGCAGAGGCTTGTAGATTCAGGAAACACAGTGGTAATCATTGAACATCACCTGGATGTTATTAAGAACGCCGATCATATAATAGACCTTGGGCCTGGGGCTGGCGAGGAGGGGGGTTACGTGATAGCTACAGGAACTCCGGAGGAGATTGCACTGGTTGAAGCTTCTGAAACAGGGCGTTTTTTACGAAATATATTTAATCAAAAATCCACAGTTAAGGCCTATGCCGCGTAGCTCTATTTACCTATCATCATGCCTGTGGGATCGATCTGGGTACGGAGAATATCCAGGTCTTTATCAGTCGGTTCCGCGCTGATACCGTATTTTTCGGGTATGATAATGTCGAAACTGCAATTATCTTTTACTTCCTCCAGTGTAACACCCGGATGGATGGAGATAAGCTTAAGCCTTTTAGTTTTATCGTCGAAGCCAAATATGGCGAGTTGTGTTATCACACGGTGGGGTCCGGTGCCCTGCGGCAAGCCTGCCTTTTCCCTGGCGCCCGGGCCATCGAGGTAGCCGGGTGTCGTCAGGAAATCTACCTTGTTGACAAATGTCCTTTTCGATTGTCCACCAATAATTAATATTGTTTTATGCGCAAATGAAGCGATGTCGTTAGCGCCGCCGCTGCCCGGTAGCCTGGTCTTGGGATGGTCATGGTCGCCGATGCAGGTTGTGTTTATATTGCCGTACATATCCATCTGGGCGCCGCCGAGGAAACCATAATCCACGAAGCCAGCCTGGCAGCTAGACATGACATCGTGCATGCTCGTCGCGGTAATTCCCTTATGAAAGGTAAGCTCCTGGCCTACAGAGATGGGAAGTTCGGTCAGTATAGGGCCGACTCCGCCAGCTTCAAATATTATCAAAAGATGAGGTGCGTGGGTTTTTTGTGCAAGTATACCGGCGATCATAGGCAAGCCTGTGCCGACAAAGACGCATTTCCCGTCTTCAAGCACGCTGGCACCGGTGAAAGCAAGAAATTCCCGCATATTATATTTTTTAGTTTCGTTATTGCTCATTTTGTTTTTCATTCTCCCTTATAATTCAAATTACAGCTAAAATTGAATTATTTACGCCAGGGCGTAATAAGCGGTGCCCTGAGGGCTTCTCTTCTTTTTAAAAAGTTCAATTTCTTTATGCCGCCACAAAGCTCAAGGTAGTCATCGAACTCATTGACGCCATCTATATACTTTTCCGCGTATTTTTGTACGCCTTCATCGGTCCTGGATATGTCAAGCCATTCAGCAATGTGTTCCTCATCGAAGAAATACATGCCGTGCATCTCGCAGGGATGCGAGCCAAAAGGTTGCTCCACCACGGCATCCACCACATAGAAAGGAATCGTAGTCCTCCATGGTTCCCTGCGGATCTCGTCGTTATCGATTATTTCTTCAGTGGTGATTATGAGCTTGCGTGCGCAGCGGGCGAGCTCAAAGTCCTCCACCAGGATACCATCGATCTGGCAGTTGCCGTAATTATCGCATCGGTGAACATGGATGAAAGCAACGTCGGGGTAAGCTGCAGGGATCAGGTTTATCGGTTTGCCGCTGAATGGGTCTTTTACGACCTTACAGGAACTATATTTACCGGTATCGGTACCGAGCAGGTTACGGCTCGGTATAAAGGGTAGGCCCATCATCCCGGCAAGGAAGCGCCACTGATAACCAGAGTTGCTGATCTCGCCTGATACCTTGCACTTTCCGGATTCGACCATACGCCTGCTCGCCGGTGAAAGCCCTCTCAGTTCATGACCGAAACTGTATGCCACCTCGACCTTGTTCACACACCCGGTACCGACAAGGAGGTCGAGATCATGTACCGCAGTCTTACCTGCCATAATCAGATTGCGCTTCTTCTGGCGGATTATTTCATAGATTATATTCATTGATACTCTTATGTGACCGAAGCCGCCGCTGGCGATGAAATTACCGTCTTTAACGAATTTGGTGACAACTTCTTTGGCTGTCATCGTTTTGTCTTTGAGTTCACGCGACTTGTTTTTGAGGACATATTCACGGTTTTCATCGGGGTCGTGCCAGCCGATAAGTTCTCCTTTTCCCTCGTGCAGGATTTCCATGAATCATAACCTCCTTGGACGTTTTATTTGAATCAGTCGTAATTTAATCAAGCCAATATTTTACCACATAAGAAAGTAAAAAACATTGTTGTTGACTTATCAATCAATTGATCCGCATGACGGCAAGCTGCGTTGCGTGTACGGGACAACATGACGAACGGCAGCCTGCTTTTCTAAAGCGGGAGTATTGTCTTGGTATCTTGAGTCAGTTCAAGCTTGTTTAACGCTGAAATAAGGCTTGTATTAAGCTGCCGCCAATCACGGGGTGGAACGGGAGCGTTATTCCTTGGCTCCAGCCGTAAAGCGCCGGTCGGGCAGGCAGATGAGCAGAGTCCGCAACCGATGCATAATATATCATTAAATATTAAGTGGTCATTATTTAAAGCCAACGCTTCCATCGGGCATCGCTCTATACAGTCCCCGCAGGCGATGCAACTTTCCTGTTCTAATACTGAAATGAATCCAGATACTGCTGCGGAGCCTTTTAAGTTGTACTTCTTCATGCTCTGCAGTATACCGCAGTGGCACGTGCAGCAATTGCAGATGAATTGAATATATTTACTCATGTTGCTGGAACAATGAACCAGGCCGGCTTCCTCGGTACGGCGCAAAATTGCGCGCGCTTCTTCTTTGGTTACCAGCCTGCCGAACTTCCTCTCTGATATATACCTGGCGTCAGGACCGAACCCCATGCAAACGTCCTTTGGCTTCGTGCACGGGCGCCCCAGCAATTCGCCGTGATGCCGGCAGTAACAGGTACCCACGGCAATATATTCTGCATTATTTATGTACTCTGAGACCTTATCATAAGTGTGTATTTCGAATGCTTCAGGTATTTCTTTTTCAATGGTTATTACGCGTGCCATAGGGAAGGGGATGGATTTCAAATTCGATTTTGAACTAATTTGTTCGAGAGCGTGGAAATAGTCATCGAAAAGGTGTGCCAGCCTTATAGCCCGTTGATCTACTGCGCCACTGAGAAACTGCATCTCAAAGACCCCGGGCAAAAGCGGTAAAAGGCTATAGTAACGAACATTGTCACGATCGAAAGTATAAATAAGCCCTTTGTCAGCCATTGCTTCGAGCATTTTATACAATTCTTCCCGATGTTTACTGAGCTTGCTACTAATTTCGTCCGTGGAAGCGGCAGATATCGGCAATCCAACGGCTAATTCTGCTTCTTGTGGTGAAAACAGGTACTCTACCAGCGCATAAAACTCGGGACAATCCAGTGCCGGCATTGAACCGCCGCGCAGTTGTATTGCCTCCCTCAGCTTTTCATAAACATAATCTGCCATCTTTGTGCCCCTTTACAATTATCATTCTATCTCTATGTCTTTTATCCTGAGCTCGGTGCCGCCGGTAATTTGAATATTCTTGCTAGCACATTTAGGGCAAAGATACTGGTATTCTTCAATAGAGAAGTCGGCGTTGCAGTCACCGCAGTGACCGGATACCGCGACAGTGTCAATGTTGAGGTAGGCACCGCTGGCTATGGTGTTCTGCGATGCGATGCTGAAGCAGAAAGTCAACTGCAAAGGTACTATGCCCCTCAGTTCGCCCGCTAAAAGGTTTATTCTGCTGATTTTCTTGGCGTCTTCTTTATTGGCTGCGTCGATGGCAATTTCCAGTATGTTCTGCGCAATGCCCATCTCATGCATGGGCAAGTTCACCGAGTTTTTTCTGGTGTTTATTGATGAGCCACGATATCCACGAATCTAGACCAGTTCCTTGAGTACAGGAGATCTCGATGATCTCGATGTCGGGATTGATTTTCCGCGCGTTGGCTGTGGCTTCCCCGATATTAAAATTGGTATATCGAACGAGGTCTATCTTGTTTATCAGCATCAGGGATGATTCGCGGAACATCAGCGGGTATTTCAACGGCTTCTCATCCCCCTCCGTTACGCTTAAAATCATGACTTTATAATCTTCGCCTATAATAAACTCAGCCGGACAAACAAGATTACCCACGTTTTCGACTACCAATATGTCGATTTTACTGAGATCCATGTGGGGAAGGGCCGAGGCAACCATGTTAGCATCGAGGTGGCATGCAGTACCCGTCGTTAACTGGATAGTGGGGATTTTGAATTTACTGATACGGTCCGCATCCCGTGTAGTCTCAATATCTCCAACGACAACGCCCAGCCTTAATTTCCCGGCCAGCCTTTCTGCTGTCTTCTCTAATAGGGAAGTTTTTCCGGCTCCCGGCGAGCTCATCAGATTGATTACCAGGTTCCGGTTTTTCTTGAAAAGCTCCTTATTGTTTTGAGCAATACGGTCATTTGCCTGTAACACGTCTTGCATAACGTTTATCTTCATATAGGATACCTCGTGGACATACTATCAAAGTGAAGGATTGGTTTAAAGTATACAATTTTGAGTATACGTGTGCAAAAATCCGGAATTATTGCCAACTGTTTGTAAAGTCGGCAGTAGTTTACTTATAATTAACCAGCTTAATATGAACGTAATAAGATTTCCGAAGTGCAGAGAGTCCGGTTATTAAATGGATTCTTTAAATACATTCAACATACCTGAACGTATCGAGGGATTGGGTGAGCTTGCTTATAACCTCTGGTGGAGCTGGCATCCCCTGGCGCGAAGCCTGTTCAAGAGATTAGACCGGGCCCTTTGGAAATCCACGGGGCATAACCCTGTAAAGCTACTGAAAGAGATCCCATACCACCATCTGGTGGCAAGTGCGGAAGATACTAATTATTTAATTCAATATGATTCCACGATAGCCAATTTTAAACAGGGTATTACAACAACAGATACCTGGTTTGAGAAAAATTATCAGGGATATAGTAAAAATTTAATAGCCTATTTTTCGCTCGAATTTGCGGTGCATAATTCCCTGCCGCTTTATGCCGGGGGACTGGGCGTGCTTGCCGGGGATTTCTGCAAAGAAGCCAGTGATCTCGGGTTGCCACTGGTGGGTGTTGGCTTAATGTATCCACAGGGCTATTTTCACCAGTATATTTCCCAGGATGGCTGGCAGAACGAGGTTTACGGCCAATTAAATTTTGAAGATGTTGCCATTTCCCGGGTGTATACCCCAGATGGGAAATTGCTTACCGTCCAGGTACCACTGGACAACGAATCAATAAGCGTCGCGTCCTGGGTTTTAAAAGTAGGCCGCATCAAGCTATATCTCCTTGATACAAATCTTGATAGTAACCCACCGGCCTACCGGGGTCTTTCAGGCAGGTTATATGGTGGTGACAGAGAAATGAGGCTTTTGCAGGAACTAGTAATCGGCATAGGAGGCGTCCGTATATTGCGGGCACTTGATTTGAATCCTGCAGTATGGCATGCCAATGAAGGACATACTTGTTTTATGATGGTTGAACGCATACGTGAACTTGTTCAAACTGGAATCGACTTTAAAAACGCGATATCAATTGTCCGGTCGGCATCTGTTTTTACCACTCATACACCGGTGCCCGCAGGCAATGATACATTTTCCCTCGACTTAATGGGCAAGTATTTTCACAGTTATTGGGGGCAAATGGGTATAGATCGTGATGAGTTTATGAAGCTTGGTACCATGGAATCTGAGAGAGCGTTATTCAATATGACTGTACTCGGATTAAAACTGGCCGGTTTTAGAAACGGTGTCAGTAAGTTACATGGCCAGATTTGTAAAAAGATGTGGCATTCACTTTGGCCGGAAATGGCGGAAGAGGATATTCCAATTGAATCTATAACCAACGGTGTCCATGCGCCAACATGGGTATCACCACAATTCCATATACTTTATAACCTACACCTGGGAAATGACTGGTTGGAAAAGCAGGAAGCCCCGGCAGTTTGGGATAAAATTCGAAGTATTCCTGACGAACAGATATGGGCTATGCACAGGTGGCTCAAATTGAAGCTTATCAACGCTATTCTAGATCGTGCACGAACGAGATGGTCTTACGATAGAGTAGCGCCCATACAACCACTTGCCACGGGGGCGTTATTAGATACAGAAGCACTTACTATCGGTTTCTGCAGGCGCTTTACAACCTATAAACGGTCGTCTTTGATATTTAAAGACGTTAACAGGCTTAGGAGCATTTTAACGCGTGAGTTGCAGCCTGTTCAGATTATTTTTTCGGGGAAGGCTCATCCCAATGATGAAGACGGGAAACGCCTTATACAGGAGGTTTATAATATAGCCAAAGATCCGGGATTCGGTGGCAGGATTGCTTTTGTCGAGGATTATGATATGCACATGGCGAGGGATTTAGTAAGCGGGGTTGACCTCTGGTTAAATACACCCCGTAAGTTATTGGAGGCAAGTGGAACAAGCGGTCAAAAAGCTTCAATGAACGGGGTACCCAACCTCAGCGTGCTCGATGGATGGTGGTTTGAAGGGTATAATGGTATCAACGGGTGGGCTGTAGAGGAAAACACTGATTCCGGCAACCAGGCTGATTGGGACCGCGAAACAGCGAATAAAATTTACGATCTCCTGGAGACTCAGGTCATACCCTTGTTTTACGAAAGGGATATAAACGGAGTTCCTCATGGATGGATAAAAATGATGAAAGAAACCATCCGCTCAAACACCCCGTATTTCAATACTAAAAGGATGGCTAGAGAATATACCGAGCGTTTTTATTTGAAGGCTTGCGAGAGTTATAAAACGGGAAGGTGATTATATAGCATTTATGCGGGCCAAATATCAGGAAAATGTTGAATTGAGCTGGAAATTCAAATTTGATATCTTATTAGACTGATATGCAAAGAAAATTGAAGAAAATTGGCGTATTGACCAGCGGCGGCGATGCACCTGGTATGAATGCTTGCATCCGAGCAATTGTACGTTGCGCCATTTACTACGGGCTTGATGTAACAGGGATACGGCGGGGATACTCAGGGCTGATTAATAATGAATTCCAAAAATTAACCAAGCGGTCGGTCGCAAATATTATCCAGAAAGGAGGGACGATCCTGGAAACATCCCGATGCAATGAGATGTTCACGGTGGAGGGCAGAAAGAAGGCTGTCGATGCCCTTAAGAGTGAAGGCATACAGGCCTGTATGGTTATAGGGGGAGACGGCTCGTTTCACGCCGCAGATTTAATGGGTGAAGAAAGCGATCTCGAATTTATCGGTGTGCCTGCCACCATAGATAACGACATCTGGGTTACAGATTACGCGATAGGATTTAATACTGCCGTCAATACAGCCCTGGATGCCATAGATCGAATTAGAGATACA
>CAYLRS010000070.1:0-7669 GCA_964385895.1 uncultured Dehalococcoidales bacterium | reverse complement strand
CCCACGGCCCGGGCCCGCTGTAGCCTTCAGGAACGTCAGGCATGGAAAAGCTAACGATCTGCTTGACGCCCTCGGCATCGGAAGGAATGGTGAAAGCCACAGCCCAGTCGCCCTCTTCCTTGGTGAGCGCCCTGGTGGGGATAACGTTTATCTGTTCCACTGCCGGAGCGTAGGAATTGTGGACTTTGGCGCCGCGAACTACGATGCCGTCGTTCTTTTTCTCGACGACGCGTACATACAGGTCCAGGTCTTTCTGCTCGTGCGGCCTCCAGGGGCGGTTGCCCTTGACGTCTGTCTGCGCGCAACAGGATGTGCGGTCGTTGGTCTGGAAGTCCTTGAGCCACTTCAAAAACCGCTTGTTGTACTCCGTGCCATATTTTTGATCTGTGAGGTAAGTAATAACGGATAGCGCATTGGTGGAATCGATACCCATGCACCTGGCGATGCAGCCGCCCACCTGGTGGCAGGTGACCCTGGTCATTCTCTGCTTGGCCAGCAGATCGGCCATGCTGCGGTGGATATGGTTGAAGCGGTTGATTTTCTCGCCCGTCAGGTGCGATGTGGCAGTGAGCAGGTCCTCGTACTGCTTGAGTTCGGGGTCGGTGATCATATCGTAGGTTTTGGCAATAATGTTGATTGCCCCCTCCAGGCGTTTGAACTCGCGGTCCACCAGCTTGCCGTCATTGTAGATGTTGCGCCTCATCTTGCTCAGTCTTTTCTTGTACTCGCTTGATGTAATCATGTCAACTCCTTTTTTAAACGTTCCAAACTAACTGCAGTAAGAAATCCCAATCTAATAATATTGCACAAATGCGAGACGGTCAAAACCTATATGGTCATACCTCCGTCAACAATGAGGTTCTGTCCGGTGATAAAGCTGGCTTTGTCAGAGGCAAGAAATACGGCTGCCTGCGCCATATCCTCGGGTTCCGCGATGCGTTTCAACGGCGTCCTGTCCATGATGACCTGGTAGATCTCCGGGTTGCCCCAGAGGGCCTCGCTGAACTGCGTCCTGGTCTGGCCGGGTGAAAGAGTGTTTGCCCTGATCCCGTAGGGGGCCCATTGCTGCGCCATGACCTTGGTTGCCATGTTTACACCGGCTTTGCTGATGGAGTAGATCGGCAGAATATCAGGCGTCACGCCTGCCACTGAAGAAACATTGATGATTACTCCGCCACCATGCTCTTTCATGATTTTGGCGACCGCCTGACTGAGAAAGAACAGCCCCTTGAGGTTAAGGTTCATGACCGAATCCCAGGCACGTTCGCTGGCATCGAGGGCGGAATCCATGGTGGGGTTGGTGGCGGCATCGTTGACCAGTATATCAATTTTGCCGAACGCCTCCCTGGCTTTGGCAACGAGGTTAGTGATATCCTCAGTCCGGCCTATATGCGCCGCGACCGGAAACGCCTTCCGTCCCATGGCCTTTATCTCTGCGGCGACCTTTTCCAGGTCAGCCAGCTTGCGGCTGGCAAGCACTACATCCGCACCGGACCTTGCCATTTCCAGCGCAATAGCCCTTCCTATGCCACGGCTGGCGCCTGTCACTAGGGCGACCTTGTCTTTCAGTGAAATATCCATATCTAAACCTCCTTATTTTATGCCTCAACTTAGCGGAACCAGTATTTTCAGATACACCGCTTACCTCCCTGTCTGGTATTCCCGTGGCACAATTCTTACTGATAATAGGTTATTCAAATACAAAATGTCAACAGCAAACTCAGTTTTACCTCATAGCTCGTGGTCTGTGGCTTCAACGTTTACCAGTATAATACCGTCGTTTTCCAGCGCCTTTTTAAGCGCGGCGATGGCAACTTCGACCTGGTTGTCTGCCGGGTTGCGTGTGGTCATCGCTTGCAGCCAAAGTCCCGGGGTAAGCAGCCAGTGCACAAAGCGGTTGTGACTGTAGGCGGCCTCGAAGCGTATTAATTCGTAGCTTATGGACGCGATGACGGGTATCAGTAAAATTCTCGAGATGATGCTGATCCAGAGAGGAGGACGGCCCAGCAGGGCGAAGACCACGATGGCAATTACCAATACGACGAGCAAAAAGCTGGTGCCGCAGCGCGTA
The DNA here is from genome assembly GCA_964385895.1 of uncultured Dehalococcoidales bacterium. Taxonomy (GTDB): domain Bacteria; phylum Chloroflexota; class Dehalococcoidia; order GIF9; family UBA5629; genus CAYLRS01. The sequence goes on along the minus strand of CAYLRS010000070.1, from coordinate 5,598 downwards.
TGCGCGGTGGAGTATCTTCTCACGCCGCTGATCTCAAGCGGCACGCCTGCTTCATAGGCGTTGACTGACATGTGCTCTGCACCGTGGTAGGCGAAAATCTCCTTGATCTCTGATATGCGCCCGATGACGGCGAGGTAAACGACGAAAAAGACTATGCGTATCAAGCCCTCAATAACATTGCTGAGGAAAGCGGAAGGTATAAAGGCATCAAAAATGCGCACCACTAACAAGGGGAGTACGAAGAAAAGGGCTACCGCCAGCACCACACCCAGTATAACACTGCCCCAAATCATCCCCGGAGTGATCTTCTCCTCCTCGTTTTCAGTGGCAGCCTGCGCTGAGTACATCAGTGCGCCGGTGCCCAGGGCAACGGTTTCTATAAGGACGATGATACCCCTGATGAGCGGTATATCACGCCATTTACCTTTGTACAGGGTTGCCAGAGGACGGCTGGTTACTTCAATGCTGCCGTCGGTCTTGCGCACCGCGATGGCAGTGCTGGAGCGGCCTCTTATCATGATGCCTCCGACCACCGCCTGCCCGCCATAATAAAAAGGTTTTTCCTTTCCCATATGCTTATAAAAAAGGGGCGGTCTGATAATGCCGCCCCAGTATGCTATACAAAGTACTTATTATTTCTCTGATTTAGGCTTGGCCTTGCTGTAGCGCTTCTTGAAGCGCTCAACGCGGCCCGCAGTGTCGATAATCTTCTGTTCACCGGTGAAAAATGGGTGGCACTTGTTGCAGAGTTCCACCTTGAGCATTTTCCTGGTGGAGCCGGTGGTGAATTTATTGCCGCACGAGCAGGTCACCTGTGCGTCGAGAAAATATTGCGGATGAAGTTTCTCTTTCATGGCTTTATCCCGGGTAGACGCTAACCTTTTTCCGGTCGTTTGAAGCAGGCTCAAATTTGACAACGCCATTGACGAGCGCAAACAGGGTATAATCTCTACCTACACCCACGTTGTTTCCCGGGTGGATCTTTGTGCCGCGCTGCCTGACGATTATGGTGCCGGCATTGACTTTCTCGCCGCCGTAGCGCTTAACTCCCAGCCTCTTGGATTTGCTGTCACGGCCGCAGCGCGTGCTGCCGCCGCCTTTCTTGTGTGCCATTAGTTCTCACCTCCGGCAGCGGCTTTTGACTTGGCTGCTTTCTTAATTGCCATGCCATGCGGTTTCACAATTGTCTTGATGAGGAGCCTGGTAAAGGGCTGCCGGTGCCCCGTCTTTTTGCGGTAACGCACCTTGTTCTTATACCTGAATACAATGATTTTCCTGCCCTTGCCCTCTTCCAGACAGGTAGCGACTACCTTGGCCCCTTCGATCTCTGGACTGCCGACAATAAGCTCTTCCCCGTCGGCTATCATGAGGACGGGGGTTAACTCGATTTCCTGGCCCTTTTCAAGGTGCAGCAGCTCAGTGTTGATTACCTGCCCCGCTTTAACTTTTATTTGTTTACCGCCTGTGGCCAGTATTGCGTAAGAGTTGCTCATTTTTTCATTCCCGTTTCAAGAATAACCGTATAAATATAGCAATCAGATGAGTCACATGTCAAATCACGCTCGCATACCTCGAATGCGCATCAGGCACTTGAAAAGGTATCAGTTCGTTCGTGATTGATATGTAAATGTCGGCCAAGGGGGAAACGGGCTACTGCCCGTTTCCCTTTTCGTCTTTGTGGGCGATATCGCTGTGCTTCATATACACAAGGTCGTTGGTTACCTCGTCGCGTACAAGGTAACCGCCTTCCATTTCGCTTACCACCAAAAACCACCTGCCCGCTTCGTTCTGTATTTTTATAGGGCTGACGGAGAATTCCATAATTATTACTATCTATACCTAATCCTTGACTGGCCGAGAATTTTAACACTTTTTATGGAAAATGTAATGTTATAGTTTCAGACCTACCCCGGCGGCTTTTTCCACGGCTGAAAGTATTTTGCCCGGCTTCACCGCGTCACCGATTACGTATATTTCGGGTACCTGTCCCTTGAGCTGTGCCTCGAGCTCATTGATAGAGGTCGCGCCGGCGGCCAGGACGATAGTATCGAAGGGGCCGATCCTCTGCTCAACGCCTGGCATATCAACGACGACGGCATCGTCGGAGATAGATTTGACCGTGGTCTGAGTGAGGATTTTGACCTGCCTCTCCTTGAGCCGTTTCCTCAGGAAAAAACGTGCCGCCGGACCGATATCCCTTGCCGTATGCTTGAGCATTTCAACGAGGGTGACGTTTTTACCCTGAGATGACAGGTAGTCCGCCGTCTCGCAGCCTACCAGGCCGCCGCCGATGACAAGCACATTATCTCCGGTCTCCGTCCCTGCCAGTGCTTTGCTGGCGGTAATCACGTTTTTACGGTTGATACCCGGGATATTCAAGATGGCCGGCTCTGAACCCGTTGCGATAATAAGCACATCGGGCCTGATCTCCTTTACAGTATCAGCCGTCAGACGCTGCCCCATGCGGATATCTACCCCAAGCTCCTTGATTGCTTTTATCCTTGAACTGGCAACTTCCTGATATACCTCCTTGCCGGGCGGTATGGAAGCGAGCCTGGCCTGTCCTCCCAGGTAACCGTCTTTTTCAAAGAGGATGACCTTATGCCCGCGCAGCGCTGCGGTGCGCGCGGCTTCCAGCCCCCCGGGTCCTCCCCCGGCTACCAGTACTTTTTTAGGCTTCTTGACCCTGGGTTGCGCATATTCTTCCTCCCTGCCCAGCGCCAGGTTCTGTACGCAGGTTATCGAGGGCCTCAGCCAGATGACCAGCCCCTCGATGCATCCTTCGTTGCAGGAAAGGCACTTCACAATGTCCCCGGCTTTGCCTGCGGCGACCTTATCAGGCCAGTCCGGGTCGGTCAGCGATTGCCTGCCTATGGATACCAGGTCGGCCTTGCCGGACTTGATGATCTCTTCAGCGACCGCGGGTTCGTTAATGCGGCCGGCCACGATGACAGGCACCTTGAGCGCTGCCTTGAATTTAGCTGCCGTATCGGCGTTGAATCCCTGCTTCATATCGGGAGGGGCGCTCGTATAGTAACTGGACTCGGGAACGCCGATTGAGACGTCTATGGCGCTGACTCCGGCCTCGATGAGCCGCTTTGCCATCTCGATGCTTTCCGGTACGGTGCGGCCCTGCGGGACCATCTCGTCGGCGCTGATGCGGAACAGCAGCGGGAAATCAGGCCCCACCAGCTCCCTGGCGCGCCGGACTATTTCAAGAGGGAAGCGCAGGAAGCCTTCGAAGCCGCTTCCGTATTCGTCGCTGCGCTTATTGGCGTAAGCCGACATGAACTCGGAGATCAGGTATCCATGCGCACCGTGGAATTCCGCTGCATCGCAGCCGGCCTCCTTGACCCGCCGCGCACCCTGCGCATATTTTTCGACAAGCTGTTTTATCTCGTCGAAGGTGAGTTCGTGCGGCACCTGACGGAAAATCGGGTCGGGCACGGCTGAGGGTGCTACCGGCTCCCTGCCGCCGAGGAAATGCGGGAAGGTCATGCGGCCGGGATGATAAAGCTGTACGGCCAGCCTGGTGCCGTACTTATGGACGGTATCTGCCAGCTTTTTAAAGCCCGGGATGAATTTATCATCATAAATGCATAGCTGGTGCCCGCTGCCCAGTCCTCTTTCCCCGTCTATGGCCGTGACCTCGACGATAATGAGGCCAAAACCGCCACGGGCGCGTGCCTCGTGATAGCTAATGAGCCTGTCAGAAACGTAGCCGCCATCAGCAGCGAAACCGGTTCCCATGGGAGGCACTGCAAGGCGGTTCTTAACCTCCATTTTGCCGATCTTTACCGGCTGAAATAGGCAAGCATAACTAATGGTCATCTAACCTCTCCTTTTTCTCAACGGCATTTTTACGCAACGATAGTATAGAATAGCACCATTAACAGGTTATGAGGCAAGTCCCGATAGTAGAAATTCAAACATATAAAGGCTATTGCGAGCGAAGCGTGGCCTCCTCGTGTCTTTGCGAGCCGAAGGCGTGGCAATCCCACGATCGAAGGTGTGCACTTGACTCAATGCCAGGGGATTGCTTCGTCGCGATGCTCCTCGCAATGACATTTTTAGATCGGCAGCAGGTTCACCAGGCTTCCAACTATAAGTGCTGATACGATCATAATGCCCAGTGATTTAAGCAGGTTAAGCAATCCCATTTCGCGCAGGATAATGGTCAGTGTTGCGATGCAGGGGAAGAACATCACCATCACCACGCTGCTGACCACGAGTTGTTTCGCGGTTAAACCGAGCGGTGCCAGCAGAGCCATGGCGGCATCCATGCGGAACAACGCCACAAAAATGGCTCCCACTGCTTCTTTAGGAAGCCCCAGCAGGCCACTTACCACGGGTGCCGTGAAGCTTGAAACCGCTTCGAATACCCCGATCATGTTCAATATATTGATGACCGGTATGGCGATAATCATGATCGGCACTGCTTCAATAATGAACCCGCGTACCCTCAGCCACAACTTCTCGAATGTTAGTCTCCATGGCATAAGGCGGTAAGGCGGTATCTCGATCAACAGCTCGGGAGTAAATCCCTTGATGGATAAATTGAGTATTAAGCCAATTACGACCCATACTATGAGGAGTGTCCCGTATACAATTGCGACATACTGGATGCCATTACGACCTACGAGTCCAAGGATGAGAGCCTGGAGCGAAGCGCAGGGTACTGCAATGGAGATCAGCGTCACCGCGATGAAGCGTTCTTTCTGGCTTTCCAGTGACCGAGTGGCGAGAACAGCGGGAACGTTACAGCCGAAGCCTAATATCGTCGGGATGATGGCATACCCGTGCATGCCGAAACGGTGCATTATCGTGTCAAGCATGACAGCCAGCCGGGGAAGGTAACCGGTATCCTCGAGTAATCCCAGGGCGAAGTAAAACGTGGTTATATAAGGTAAGACCAATGCAAAGGGCACATAGAGTGCCGTGGTAAGCAAGCCCCAGGACTGCAGGAAATCGATTTGACCGTTGACGGGCCTGCCGATGAGGATGTCATGTATTAATCCCGACGATCCTAATAGTTCGCTGATCCTGGTGACGACCGGTCGCCAGAGCACCTGGAAGATTGGGTCGAGGACAAACTGGTAAAGAGCATCCCCAAGATAGCGTACCAGCAAGAACACGCCTAATGCCACGAGGACTGCTATTACCGTGCCGGGTATGGGTTTGACCGTGGCGTCGGCAAGGGTTTCGCCGAATGTGTGATGGCGGTGTGTGACCTGCTGCACCTGACTGATTATGTCGCCGATCCTCGCCCAGCGCTCTTCGCGTGACCGCGGTGCTGCGCCAGGTACGACCGCGCGCGGGATGCTTTCCACCAGCTCCTTAATGCCCTCAGCGGTCGTTGCCACGGTCGGGAATACCGGTATGCCCAGCATACCTTCAAGTTTTTTAATATCGATGCTGATCCCCCGGTGTTGCGCGTCGTCCCAGACATTGAGAGCAACTAGCATAGGGATTTTTTTCTCGAGAAGTTCGAGGGTCAGGTAAAGGTCGCGCTCGAGGTTGGTGGCGTTAATCACATTGATAATGATGTCGCCGCTTTACAGCATGCGCAGCGCCACATCGCTGACTTTGCCATGGTTT
>CAYLRS010000069.1:0-7687 GCA_964385895.1 uncultured Dehalococcoidales bacterium | reverse complement strand
AATTATGACCTTGATTCTATCATACGGGCCAATCATTTTTGCAATGTTTACGGCATCGATACCATATCAACGGGTGTATGTATAGCCTATGCTATGTATTTATATGAGAAGGGAATTCTCTCAAAAGATAGCGCTGGAATGGAAATCAATTGGGGTGATGGGGCCGTTATTGTTAAACTGGTGGAGATGATTGCTAAAAGAGTAGGGATAGGTAGATTGCTGGGTGAAGGAGTTCGTGCAATAAGCAAAGAGCTAGGTTCTGATCCCGACGAAGCTGCCCATGTCAAAGGGCTTGAGATGCCTATGCACGATGCAAGGGCATTTACCGGAATGGCAATATCTTATGCAACAGGACCCCGAGGAGCTTGCCATTTGAAAGGTGATTATTATGTTGTTGACTTTGCCGGTTTAACGTTGCCCGAGCTGGATATCATTCCTGGTGACAGGTTCCAATCTGCAGGGAAAGCTGCAAGTGCAGCCAAATTTCAGAATTTGAAAGACTTATATGACTCTTTGCTCTTATGTAAATTTAGTCCTCTGCCACCATCTACAATAAGTGAAATATTTACAAACATAACCGGATGGGATTGTACTCAGTCAAATATAAATATTGCTGGTGAAAGATCAGTTAATATCAAGAGGGCAATCAACAATAAGCTCGGAGTGACGCGATACGACGACGTATTACCAAAAATATGTCGTGAAGCACTGAAAGAAGGGGGCAGTGAGGGTAAATCGCCTGATATGGACATCATGCTGAAGGAATATTATGCATACAGGGAATGGGATTGGAACACAGGAAAGCCAACTTTAAATAAGTTAGTAGAATTGGAGTTAGATGATGTCGCCAGTGACCTATGGTCATCGTAGATGACAAAAGTTATACGCTATGAATAGTGTGTGGTTTTGTTACCTAATCACAGAAAGGGGAATCCTGTGCTGAATATTATAGTGTGCGTTAAGCAGGTGCTTGATCCGGAGGTCCCGTCTTCTGCATACAAAATCGATGGCGAATCCAGACGGGTAATCTGCAGAGGAGCGCCTCCTGTGCTAAATCCCTTTGATGAAAACGCACTGGAGGCAGCACTGAGAATTAAGGACGTTCATGAAAGTAGAGTTACTGTGATAAGTATGGGACGCATGTTGGCGAAGGCAATATTGAGGAAAGCGCTGGCTGTCGGTGCCGATGAGTTATTACTTTTGGAAGATAATACTTTCGATAGTTTCGACAGTTATACTACAGCCATAATTATTGCTAAGGCTATCAGAAAGATACAAGTATATGATCTCATTTTAACCGGTCTACAATCAGCAGATACAAACGCGGGTATTGTGGGTCCTGGAATTGCTGAGTTCTTGAATATTCCAAGCGTAACTGGCGCACGTAAAGCAGAAATCGATGATGGGAAGTTACTAGTAGAAAAGGCGGTTTCATCTGGCTACGAAATAGTGGAAGTTGTTACACCCGCATTGGTTACTGTAACCAATGAATTGGGTAATTTGCGCACCGCCACCGGGGCACAGCTAATGAACGCTCAGAAAAAGCCCATAACTACTTGGACAGTTAACGATCTGGATATTGAGCACTACCAGAAAGGAAAACTGGAGTTGCTTGATCTATTTATTCCACGTGTGGAATCAAGATGTGAGTTTATTGAAGGTCAAACCATGGCAGAAGCAGGTGCTAACTTAGCCACAATACTTGTTAGTGATGGGCTTATACCAGACTTAAAATAGAGTTGTGTCTAAGAATGCACATAATGGTAACAGAAGAGGATTTGGCGCAATTGTAAAGTATCGGAGATTTAATAAAAAGAACAATAATGAATGTGGAATATGCTAAATAATTTATATCAATAAGGAGGTAAGAATGGTAGAGATGATTGATCTAGTAAAACTGGTTGGCGAAGAAAACGTCCTGGATGATGCAGGGGTTCTGGAGGAGTATACCAGGGATATGAGCTTTGTCCGGCCAATTAGTCCCAGGTGTGTAGTCAAGCCTAAAAGTGCCAGTGAAGTGCAGAGCATTGTTAAGTGGGCTAATGATACCGGTACACCTCTGGTGCCGGTCAGCTCCGGGCCGCCACACTTTCATGGTGACACCATTCCCGGGACCAGCATAAAGGGGGTTGTAATGGTAGACCTCAGCAGAATGCGACAGATTATCAGGGTCGACCGTCGGAACAGGGTGGTGATGATCGAGCCCGGGGTAACGTTCGGAGAGCTTATCCCTGCATTGGAGAAGGAAGACCTTTCCCCTTTGATGACGCTGGCGCCTCGCAGCTCCAAGTCTGTGGTGACGAGCTTTCTGGAGAGGGAGCCGATAACCAAGCCGAGATTTCACTGGGAGGCGATGGACCCGCTTCTTTGTACGGAAGTTATTTACGGGAGCGGAGATCTATTTCGCACGGGCTCAGCCGGTGGTCCCGGGACGATCGAAGAGCAGTGGAAGGTTGGGCGCGCGCAGGCAAGGGGTATGGGACCGTCGCAGGTAGACTTTACCCGATTGCTGCAAGCCGCGCAGGGTACCATGGGCATAATCACCTGGGCGACTGTGAAGTGTATACCACTACCCAAAGTCAAGGAGACATATCTCGTAGCATCAGAGAATGTTGAGCGGCTGATCGAATTCGCCTACAAGATATTATGGAAGAAGCTGGGTGAACAATGTCTGATATTAAACAATTTCAGTTTAGCATCGATTATGGCTGCAGACAGTGAGAGAATTAAGGCATTACATGACAAATTGCCGCCATGGGTCCTGGTCTATAGCATTGAAGGTGCCGGATTATTACCCCGGGAGAAGGTGGATTATCAGCGGGAAGAATCAGTTGAGGTTGCCAAATCATTCGGCCTGGCACTCAAAACTACGATCCCGGGATTAAAGGCTAAGGATGTATCTGTAGCGCTATCCCAGCCATCTGCAGAGCCGTACTGGAAGCTCAGGTACAAAGGTGGATGCCAGGATATTTTCTTTTTAACAACGATGGACAAGACCCCCGGATTCATCAAGAAAGTTCATGAACTGGCAGGTGATTATCAGTACCCGTTGGAAAACATCGGGGTTTACATTCAGCCAATGGTGCAGGGGACTAACTGCCATTGCGAGTTCGAGCTGGTCTATAATCCGCGGGTCCCTGGGGAAGCAGAAAAGGTCAGGCGATTCATTATAGAGGGCAGTCAGAAGCTGGCCGATATGGGGGCCTTCTTCTCCCGGCCCTACGGGTCATGGACCAGTATCGCATATGCCGGCAATGAGCAGACTGCCGCAGGACACAGAAAGCTTAAAAATATCTTCGATCCCAACTGGATTATGAACCCGGGTAAACTGTGCTTCAAGCATACTTATGACTAATATACAGCAATACCAAAAGGGAGGTTAAAATGGCGTTACAGGATTATGAGAAAGATATGCTCAGAGACAGCAGGTGCTCGTATTGCAAGTGGATACCCCACGCTATGATGACCGATAACAGGTTCGCCACCATCTGCCCCAGTATTGCGAAATACAATTTTCACGGCTGGTCGGCGGGCGGCCGGATGATCGCGGCGCTGGCCCTCCTCAAGAGCAGGATCAGCTACACGGACAATTTTCTGGATATGATTTACCAGTGCCAGATGGACGGTGGGTGCGACGTTTCGTGCAAGACCGACAGGGACCTGGAGCCATATCAGGTGATGCAGGAGCTGAGGATCAAGTGTATCGAGGACGGCCAGATAATCCCCGCCCACATCCCGGTAATAGATGGTCTCAAGAAAGAGGACAACATGATGCAGCGGGCCAAAGCCGACAGGGGTAAGTGGGCGGCCGGCCTGGATGTAAAAGACCTGAGCAGGGACAAAGCGGAGGTCATCTATCATGCCGGCTGCCGGTATTCATTTGATGAGGAGCTGTGGCTGGTGGTTCAGGGAGGATTAGTGCTGCTGAAGAAAGCCGGTGTTGATGTTGGGATCATGGGAGGGCAGGAGGCTTGCTGCGGCGGGCGCGCCTATGAGCTTGGGTATGAAGGAGAACTAGTCAAATTTGCCGAACACAACACGGAGATGTGGAAGACGGCAGGTGTGAAGACGGTGGTCACTCCTTGCTCTGACTGCTATGCAGCCTTCAAGGTGCTGTATGACAAGATCGGCAAGAAACCGGAGGTAGAAGTACTGCATATCACTGAATACCTCCAGCAGCTGATCGACAGGAAGAAGCTCAAGCTGTCTAAAAAAGTCCCCCTGAAGGTGACCTATCATGATCCCTGCCACCTCGGCAGATTAGCTGAGCCCTGGATACACTGGAACGGGCAGGAGATAAACTTCGGACCGCTTGTCGTACATGATCCGCCCAAGCAATACAGGAAGGGTGCTAATGGCGTCTACGATGTACCGAGAAATATTCTGAGGGGCATACCCGGATTAGAGCTTGTGGAGATGTTCCGCATTAAAGAATATGCCTGGTGCTGCGGTTCAGGTGGTGGGGTGAAGGAAGCATACCCGGACTTTGCTACCTGGACTGGCGCAGAGAGGCTAAAGGAAGCCAGGGCGACGGGCGCCGAGGCCATAGTCAGCGCCTGCCCGTGGTGCAAGCGAAATTTCACGGACGCCGCCAATGAAACCGGTGAGAAGATCAAGGTTTATGACATCATTGAGCTTGTCCAGCAGGCAATTTAGAGATGGAGGTGAAAAATATGGGACTGACAAGAGAAGCATATCAGGCATTAGCGGATATAGTAGGGACGGAGTATATCACGGAGGAACCGGCAGTTCTCGATGGCTACTGTTTCATCTGGGGAAACGAGGCTATCTTCGGCGATAAGTTCTCAGCCAGACCGCCGGCGGTGGTCATGCCGGGCAGCGTCGAGGAAGTTCAGGCGATAGTCAAGGTGTGCAACAAACACAAGATAAGGTATAAGGCGCACGCCTCTGGTTTTGAGGTTGTTGCTTTATCAGCCAGAGAGCCGTTTCTGCCCATGGACCTGAGAAGGATGAACCGGATACTGGAAATAGACGAGAAGAACAAGTATGCGGTGGTGGAACCCTATGTCACAAGCAGAAATCTCATCAATGAAACTATAAAACGGGGCATTCGTCCATATGCTGTAGGATGTGGTCCAACTGGCTCGGTGATTGCATCCTCTTCATGCCATTTGGGGTCCGGAGCCAGCAATTTGAGTGCAGACTACGGAGGCCGTACTCCGCTTGGTGTTGAGTGGGTACTGCCGGATGGCGAGATACTGCGTCTGGGTTCATTGGGAACCGGAGCCGGATGGTTCAGCGGCGATGGGCCTGGCCCCAGCCTGAGGGGGGTTATGAGAGGTTATGGGGGAGCCAATGGGGGACTGGGCATAATGACCAAGGTAGCAGTAAAGCTTGTTCCCTGGTACGGTCCCGAAAAGATTGAGGCTAAAGGAAGGCCACCGTCATATGATTGCGATGTACCGGAGAATTTCGCAACTTACATGATCTCATTCCCCTCCCAGGATAGGTTAATAGATTGCTTTTATCTCTTGACTGAGGAATACATTGGATTTAGCGGGCAACAGAATGTAGGCAACTTCATGATCAATCTAATAGCAGAATCAAACGACGAGTTATTTGGCATGGTTCAAACCGCCCCCCCTGAACTGATAGAGAAACTGCGGTATACCGTGCTTGTCATTCTGGATGCAAGCTCCCAGGAAGAGATGCAGTACCGGAAGAAATGCTTCGAGAAGATACTGGAAAAAACCGAAGGCACGATATTCCCCCTTGATTCCAGAGCAAATGGCATTATGTATCTATGCCATACCACTGGGCAGGGGATGACCAGGGCATTTCGTATTGGTGGAGGACTGGCCCTTGCACCGGTTGGCGATGATAGCCTGGATTCGCTAGGAAAAGTCTGGGAGCGTGGTTATAAAGAGATTCTTGAAAAGCATGAGCAGGCAGGGGAAATACTTACAGCGCCATGGGCTCCGCTTTATTCTGATTCGTCGTATGGGCACATGGAAGGTACTTGTGTGTATGATGCCGCAAACCCTGATGTAGCTAAAGTTATTGGAGAGATTGGAGCAGAGGCTGATACGAAGGTAGCTCAATGGAGTTTGGCAATAAACTCGCTTGAAGGCGCACTTAGCTTTGAGGAGTCGGCACTTAAGGCTGCGGATCCGTACTGTCTTAATTTGCTCAGCTGGATGAAGAAAGTAAAGAGGGCATTCGATCCAAATCTTGTCTCAGAGTCCTCTTTCTATGTGACATAGTGACAATTACAGAGTAGATTTATACACGCAGCATTACACACCCGATGTCTTGATTGCCGTTGAATCTTCAGGGTGTTGAGGTAACCTGTTTGAAACCGGGAATCAAGATATTGCGGGGAAAGGAGGTGAGAGATTAATTAATTCGGTAAAAACCAGGGGCTGAACCTGCTATTTTGGAGAGACTGATTTACTCGATAATTATTGGGGTATTTATTCAAGGAAGAATCTAAAGGAAAAAGGAGGATAACTATGGAACAACAGAGGAGCACTTGGTTCGATCCCACTGGTATAGGCATGTTGGCGGTGGCTCTATCAGTGATACCCTTCAGTTTGTTTTTACTCGGCGTGCTTCCCTTACAGACGATGCCGGCGATAATGGCCTTGCTATTAACCACTGGAATACTGTCCCTCATAGTTGGCCTAATATCCTTAGCAAGAGGGGATTTTGGGGGTATTCCTATGTTACTCTTTGGTTTGCTTTTTATGATCCAACCAGCGGTCAGTTTCATGATGAATCCGGGACCACCTAATCAGGTAACGGGGATAGTGAATATAATAGGTGGCGTGATTTTGATTCCGGTAGCCATTGTTTTGGGTCGTATGAGCTGGATCCCGTGCGTTTTCATCGGGCTTGTTGGTATCGGAGTAATTCTCGCTGGATGTGCAATCCTGGGGGCTCCGCCTATTCTCGGGTTGCTTAGTGCTATATTAATCCTATTATTTGGTGTTCATATGCTATATACAGGTATAGGGCTGATTCTTGCACAGGGCTTTGGACGTCCTATATTGCCCATGGGAAAACCAATGATTAAGTAAATGCAATATAGTGTACTGTATACTGCTCCCCGTTAAGACAGGTGGGATACTAAGAGAGTAAAATGGCTGAAGATGAGGAGAAAAACAGACATCTTACTCTCTTGGACAGGCCTATGTCTTAACAGGGAGCAGAATAGTCTTTATCATAAACGTCCGTTTACCTTATAAGCATATTGATCACATCCGGCAAGCCTGAACAAAAGTAATATTCATTAAAGGATTCAAGCCTTGTCCTTTTATCAAAAAGCGAAGTTGACAAAAAACATAATGCTCAATATAATTTGATAACTGACGGGTCGGTTACTCTTTACAACTCGATGAAATAGATATTGAGATCCATTTTTAAACTGAACATTGAAGTGCTTAATGAAATATGAATCGGAGGTTTATGTTAAATGATTTCAAAGCAGGTTAACAAAGTTGGAGTTATCGGTGCCGGAAATATGGGCGCCCAGATCGCGGAGGTTTTTGCAAATGCGGCCAAATGTTCTGTTTGGCTGCACGACCTTAATGAGGAGTTGGTTAATAAAGGCCTTAATGGGATACGTAACAGTTTAAAGCGAAGAGTTGATAAGGGCAAAATAACACAGGATCAAATGGATGAAATAATCGGTAGAATTCATACTGCCACTAGCCTTACTGAAGTA